>NZ_JAAHGU010000143.1:0-17841 GCF_010692685.1 Okeania sp. SIO2F5
ACCCTGTTCCGCACTAGCGAAGTTTATGAGGGAGCGCTGGAAGTGCTTGGTGAAATTACCAGCGACCAAACTTGGGGATGGAACCAGCTTTCTAGTCAACCTGTAGAGGTTTATATGGCTCCTGGAAGTCATATCACTATGTTGAGTGAACCTCACGTAATGGTATTAGCTGAAAAACTTAAATTTTGTCTAGCTAAAGCATGGAAAACTGAATTATAAGGGATTTATCAAAGCAAGATTTATTGATTACCGTTGCTGATTATGGGTATGATTATGCCGTTCTGAGAAACCTATGATTATCTATAGATAGCCATTTGGTATCTTTGCAAAGTGGCAACAGTTGTCATTGCGACCGAAGGGAAGCAATCTCATGGTCAAACGAGATTGTTTCCTTCCACTCCGTTCCAGTCGCAATGACGAATGCAGTGACTAATTACCCGGATTTTATATAGCGCTGTGCGCAGGCAACAGGCAACAGGAGGAATAAAAGACCGATAGTATAAGACTTTTAGCTATTGGACAGTTCTTGTAATTTGTAAATATGCCAGCGCACATTGCTATAATAATGCAATTAAGGGGATTTGATATAAACAGGACTTACGCAAACAGGGAAATTATACACCATTTGTAGGGTTTAACGGCCGTTAATCCCTACAAATTTAGTTAATCTGGTAAGAAGACAAATTGATATTATTAGGACTTATATCATGTCCGGATAATCAGTTATAAAAAAAACTTTCTCCCTTCTAACCTTTTCTTTCCCTCTGCCTTCTGCCTTCTGCCTCCTGCCTCTTCAATCACATATTTGCTTCAGTAAATCATAAAATGGCTGCCAATTATCCTCTACTGTAATGGATTCCCATACTGATTCAATTATAGGTCGAATTAAACTTTGTTGAGGATTATATTGCTTCAACCTTTCTGCCATTGCTTTTAATTCATCATTAGAATAAGTCTGTAATAAATGATAATAATATTGTCGCCACGACTCCATTAATTCTGATTGTTCAAAATCAGCAAAAATTTGATTAACATCATCACGCCAATCTGGAGAAAATTCTTTTCTCAATCCTAAAAAGAAATCGTGATAGCCAACCTGAGAACTTTCCAGCAGTTTAATAGTTAGCTGAAGTAACTTTTCTGCATCTGTTTCTGGCAAATGTTCAAACCCTAACCTATTAATCATTAATCGCCTATATTCAAGCAGATAAACATCATCAAACTCATCTAAACTCGCCCTCATATTTTCTCGGTCAATAACTGCAGCTAATGCGTCTTGAAGTAAGTGTAAATTTGACTTACAAACTAACGGTTGATGACTGTAACGATAAAGACCAGAATAATCAAAATAAGCTGCTGTAAATTTGGGGTCATAAGTGGGAATAAAAGCATAAGGACCATAATCAAAACTTTCCCCAGTAATTGACATATTATCAGTATTTAATACACCATGACAAAATCCCGCAGCCATCCATTGAGCCACTAATTTCGCAACTCTTTTTACTAATTCTGAGTAGAATAAAGAATAGTGATCGCTCTGTTCTTTTAATTCAGAATAATAATAATCAATTACATGATCTAATAGCTTTTTAGTTAAGTCGGGACGTTTGAAATAATACAACCTTTCAAAGGTACCAAACCGGACATGAGAACTACTAAAACGTACCATCACCGATGAACGAGTAGGAGAAGGTTCATCTCCACGCCATAACCCCTCCCCAGTTTCAATCAAACTCAAACATCGAGAAGTACGAACCCCATGACGATGTAACATTTCGGCGGCTAATACCTCTCTGACCCCACCTTTTAGAGTCAGTCTGCCATCCGCACTGCGAGAATAAGGTGTTCTACCGGAACCCTTTGTGCCAAAATCATATAATTCACCATTTACCCCACGCACTTGACCGTAAAGAAAACCCCTACCATCTCCTAAGTAAGGATTATATTCACCAAATTGATAACCGTGATAACGTAGAGCTAAAAAAGGTCCGACACAATGAAATTTACCAAAAGCTTCAATAAAATGCTCATCCTTAACATCTTCAGGAGTTAGTCCTATTTTAGGGAGCAATTTATCATTACGAAACCGCAAAATATGTTGGGGAAATTCAGCAGCAAGTACTTCATCATAATAGTCACCACCTAAAGCTTGGATGGCAGGTTCATAGTTGAGCGAAAGGAGAGGATTAGACATTGTTTTCTAAGTCAAAAGTAATATCATAAGTTAAATCCAGGAGATTATGAGTTAAACATTTTTTTATTATTTTTCAATACATTCACTTCTGCTCAAATCTATTCTGTAATTAAAATTGTACAAACATGATTATATTATATGAAGGAAATGACAAGATGGAAGAAGGCTATCTTCTCAGAGGCTGTTTGTAAAGAATTATGAAGTGTTTTTGGCCTTTGTTAATCTTTTAACTATTGTGCTATTGTGGGGGTTCGAGGGAGCTATAAGTCCCGCGTTATGGCTTCCCAGTTCTAAGCTCTGTATCAAAAAGACAAAACTTGAGAACTTATGCAAATAAGCGATGTGTATTAAACTGATGCCTACAAGAGCAGTTTGTTAAACGTCACCGTACGAAAAAAACTGTAGAAAATTGCAGTTGTTAAATTCTTGATATTGGATTAACCAATATAGGCTGTACGGCACAGCTCACTATTCCCTCGGCAGTAAAGCACTCTGGGAATTTCTTTCTGATAATTTGAAGACTACCATTGATATCCGCATTAATCACTTTACCAGTTCCACTTCTAAACAAACCACGTTTGACTCGTTTTCCCACATAATTTTCCTGCTGACATGGCAATTATAGGTCAAGTGCAGAAGTAATACTAGTGTAACTTTCTTCTGTATCCATAACTTTGATACCAGCTAGTTGACATTTATAAGTTATCTGTTGAATTAGCTTTGAGTGGGGTATTTGGGTAAAGTTTTGATTGTTTTTTTTACCGATGTTTGCACCCTGTTTCCAGTTATCATTTTGGCCGATGACTACAATACCAATTCTGTTAGTGACTAAATAATTCACCACTAATTTACTGGTGTTATGCAGATAATTCTCGACAAAACGATTTCGGCGGTAGGTTAACGCTTCAATCTTACGGCTAGTTTTTCTGTTGCCTTTGAGATGACTTTGGTACTTAGCTTTACGCTTATTATATAGTTGATTGACGCTTTTTAGTGGCTTCCCGTTAATCAGCATAGGTTTAACACCGGGCTTGTTTGTAGATAGAGCTACTAATCTGTCAATCCCTAAGTCTATTCCGGCTACATATGTTGAGTGTATTTGTGGCTGAAGAGTTTTTTCATACAGTACTTCAATTATATAGCAGCTCGTAGCAGGTACTATCCTGACTTCGATTACAGTTTCCACAACTACAGGTATTTTGATATCACTCATTGATAAGTGACAAATACCATTTTTCAAAGGAGCTTTATAGACTGATTCCTTTGAATAGATAACTACATTTCTACCTTTGGTTTTGTCCTTATATTTGGGTATTTTGGGCTTCCCCAAAAACTTCTCTGGATGTTTTGACCATTCTTTGATTGCCTGAAAATAACCACGCCAAGTGGCAACCAAGCATTTGATTATTTGTTTTGATACTTTAGTTGGTAATGATCTATAGGCATCACTCTCTTTGGTTGCATGGTAGAGTTTAGTTAAATCCAGACTATGACCAGTAGAGAAAAAATGCTGACGACAGTAATAATTAGCCAAATTATACAAGTTTTTTGACTTAAAGGCTAACTCATCACACACTCGCCAAAAGTTATGTGTTCGGTTAATAATATGTCTGTCAACAAGTCGCATTCATGCAGAATTATTTCATTTTTTTAGTTACCTGTTTAATATTAACACACATTTGTTACAAATACCAACTATTTTATACAATTTTCATTCAACAGTTAATCACCCCGATCCTAATTCCCCCAGTTTTCAATATTCAGTTATATCAAATCCGTTTAATTCGGTATAAAAAAATGTTCCATCTTCAACCATTACCAAATATTTCTCGATAATTCCCCTCCACCGGAGGGGTTAGGGGTGGGTCCCCACACTCCCCACCATAATAATCTAATTACACCGATGCTACCGGATTTGATATTATATCATGCCCGAAGGCAATCGTTTGTGTAAACCCAAGGGTGAGTATATACAGGAAATTTAAGTTTTTTTTTCTTGCTATTAAACCTTCCTGTCTGTTTCCCGTTCCTTACCTTTGCTATACAATACCGATGCTACCGGACATGATATTACTTGTTTGTTGTCTGATAAAAATGTTTATGGCTTCTTTACCACCAGTTCTAGAGCGATTAAATAACTCTCCAACCTCGGAATTAATTCTTGGGTTGCAATATAAAGCTAAAATTGATTCTGTACATCCTCTCTGTGCCAGGACTAATTTTGAACAACTTGATTCCTGTTTTTTAGGAGTGAGTCTTGAGAATAGTAATTTTCAACCAGCAAAGGTTAAGGCCATGGTTGAATGGATTTCCCGGAGGTTTTCCCATTGTCTAGTCTTGGTGGGAGACAGCATTCACCGTATCAATATAGAACTGAAGCGATCGCTAGACCAAGAAACTGCACTGGTTGAAGCTTTAGAAATTGGTCGTGCTTTCGTTCGGGAACAGGAACATATTTTTAAGGCATTTGGAGAGCAGACTAAATTTACCTTCGAGACTTGCAGTCAAATTCAGACCTGGGATGATTATGCACACTTTCACCAATATCTCCAGATATATTTTAAAAGCAATGCTAAATTCCGCTCGTCAGTTGAAGCATTTAGTCGCAACTATCAGATTAGGCGATATTCAAACCAGAGCGATACCTTGCTCGAGCAGCGCATTCGCCGATCCTGTGACTACTTCTTAGAGGAATTTGCTATTTTCGCCTGTCTTCAAAAGCGTGGGTTTTCGGTCATGGTATACCCAGGAACATTCAGCACCCTAACTGAGATTGTCAACGGAGATTATCCAGATATTTTGGAAGAGATTAAGCAATTAATAATAGTATCTCTCCATTTTAAGAAGCGCTAACTATGCATAAGTAGGGTTTGCTGAAAAAGTCTTATGGGTAAGGCAAGGAGACAGGAGACAGGAGTCAACCCACCCCTAACCCCTCCCCTCCTGGGAGGGGAAGTCAGGATAAATGGGAATTAATAGAGGAGGTTGGAGGAGGAATTGTCCCTTGATTTTTCCGCCTTTGTCTGCTCAAAATGCTAACTTTTTGAGCTTGAGCAACCGACAAGCTTGCACTTTTTTCGCTCCAAAAAGTCTAAATCCTTTATCTGTAAATACTTTGAGGGTTAATCAGCAAGCCCTAAGTAGCCACTTAACTTTGATATAATCCTGAAAATCTATCTTGTAGTCTAGCGAGGAACCAGTACTATGACCAATTCAGAACGACCAGAAAATGCTCTCACAAGGACGCCAATGCCACTCTGGCTGCATCTCTGGGGGCGAGTAAACAGATGGGGGGAACGCCTGCTTGGCACTTTTTGGCTATTTCGATATTTTAGCTCTCCTTTCCCCGGCGTACTTGCCCATCATTTTGGCCCAAATCTTTTCCAAGACCACGGAAATGCCTTTCGCCAAGCAACTGTCGATAGAGGAGAATCAGCATCAAACTATTTTCGCACTTCAGGTATTAGTGCTTGTGCTGAGGCAAACGGGGGCATTTGCTCTTTCCGATTTAATGGACAGATTGCCATTTACCAAAACACGAATGTTCCCCTCACGAGAGACCAGGTTCTAGCACCATCTACAGACCCGGTCAGTGGGCTATTCGGTGATTTTGTCGGCACTCTGCCAAACGACCATCCCCTTCGCCCAGGGAAGCGAGCTGCAGTGGAGAGATCCCTTGGCAATCTAAATTTCATCGCCAAGCTTGAGCCAACTGTGAGAAAACACGCTGTGGACTACCTCAAAAGTGTGGCGAGTCAAGAAATGCCTCTCGACGACTTTGCACTTTTCCTTGTCGCCCATGTAGACAGCTTCGTTCCCGGAATACTTGACCTGACTCAAACGCCCCTGACAACTTATTTGGCATCAACAGAGTATGGTCGAGTGACGCGGGACTTCATAGATATTGCCTCGGAGGCGATCGGTAAGGTCAACCCTGCGGCTATGAGCGACTTTGAAACCATTATTCCGTTTGTTCGCCAGCTTCTGACGGACAACTTTGAAGCCTTGGAAGCAGCTCCTGACTCGAACCTGATCCGGCGGCACTTCGCTCTCTGGGAGCGATCGCTAACAGTCCCAGAAATCGAAAATCTCGACCCCGCCAAGCTGAAGGAACTCGGTGCCATCATTGTGGCAACTTACGAAACTACTGCCTTAAGTATGTTGTGGCTCCTTGCTTTTTTGGAAACCTCGCCCGATATTAAAGCGAGGGTCGTTACCGAAGTCCGTTCCGGTGGCAATGAGGAAAAACTATCCTTCATCAATAAAGTTGTACTAGAGGCATTGCGCTTAGGTGGTAGCAACCCCACAGCATTATGGCGTCGCACGACGACCCCTTTTGTTCTTCAGCATCAGGGGCGTTCGGTCACAGTTCCGCAGGGCACTATGATGTGGCTCGATCGTCAGCAGGCGAACTCCGATCCGTCGATATTCCCTAATCCGAACCTATTCGACCCAACAAATATAGATGCCATCTTAAAATCTAATCGCGAAAACCTCAATTCGGTACTTGCACGCGATCGCTATGAGATCAATTCCTTCAGCATGACCAACTCTCAGGGAAACCCTCGCAAGTGCCCTGGAAGAATCTTCTCGGTACAGATGCAGTCTATTCTGTTATCGGAGCTTTACAGTCGCTACGAAGTTTCAGCTCAAGGCATTGACCTACAGTTAAAGCACTATAAGACTATGCCCCGACCTGCACAACCAGGAACAATTGTCATCGAACCTCTAGCTGAATAAAGTTTGATATAAAATCAGGTTGAACACTTATTATATAAGCGGATTTGATCTCATCCAAAAATTTCAATAACTATAACGTTACAGTTTAGGATATGATCCCTCATTAGTGAAAAAATCAGAAAACATTACCGCGATCAACCCGGTTTCTGCTTATATAACTGGATTCTATATCATATCAAATCCGGTAGCATTAGTATAATTCAGTAGTGAGGAATAATAAGTCGAAATTCTAGGAATGAGCAACATTTTTTCCCTACTGACGATAGGAATTATATTACTCCGAAGCCAACGGATTTGATCTCATCCAAAAATTTCAATAACTATAACGTTACAGTTTAGGGTATGATCCCTCATTAGTGAAAAAATCAGAAAACATTACCGTGGTAAACCAGGTTTCTGCCTAATATAAAATCAGGTTGAACACTTATTATATAACCGGATTCTATATGAGAGGATTTGGATTTACTTGTTGGACAAGTAGCTTCAAGTCCTCTCTCGCTATTACAGATATGCAATCGCTATAGATATAAGGCAGAATTAAGCTTTTGTTTCAAATAAGGCAATGCGCAGCCGATCTGCTGTATCTTCCATTTCGGCAATCGACTCTAGACTAACAACCACCTTGCTGTCAACACCCAAAATTTCCGCCGCTTTAGCCACCGCCGCTTTTTCTTTTTCATGGTAGAACCCATCAGCTCGACTCATTTTGATCGCTTGGTACAATAGGGAGTGGCGAAAATTAAGTGGAAAATTAAATTTTATTTGACTCAATAGCTCTTCAAGGTTAGCATTTTTCCAATCGAATTTGCGGAGGATTTCAATATACTCTTGAAATGCTTCCGAGTCTACTGCCACCATTTCCTGTTCGTCAATATACCACTGAAATTCTGCTTCTGCCAGTTGTCCATCCGCTCCAGCGATCGCCAATAACGCGCAACCACAATTGACTCCTACCTCAAAATCAATTAAAGATTGAGCGGCGATGCCATATTTATGTTGAGCATATTTGCTCAGTGCGACAGTTTTTCCACTGCTCATATTTTCCTCCTTTTATTCTTGGTTTTGAGCAGTTCTAATTTTATATCATTACGTCTTGTTTAGGACAATCAAGAAATGAAACTTTAAGAGTAATCTGTTTCTGATACCTCTAAATAGGGTTTGCTAAAGTCTTTTAGTAGGGGTAGGAGACAGGAGACAGGAGACAGGAGACAGGAGACAGGAGAAATAGGAATGAGTGAGGAGGTAGGAGTAAGAATTATCCCTTTATTTTTATACCATAGTCAGCCCAAAATACTAGCTTTATGCAGCTCTTGGCACCGAAAAGCTGGCACTTTTTTGAACCCCAAAAAGGCTAGTACCTTTATTTATCAATACTTTGAGTATTAATCAGCAAGCCCTACTTATGGCGATAAAGAATACTATTTACCCCTACTGGCGTGACACGCCTAAAACTGTGTAATAGATTTTTGTTTCTAGGTGTCTTGATCTCCCCATCTCCCCATCTCCCCATCTCCCCATCTCCCCATCTAATCCACCATTTTAGCTGTGTCACGCCACTACGAATACTATTTACCCCTACAGATGGTGGTTTAAAAGTCAATTTGCGTAAGTCCTGTCTATATTATTGAAGATACTGTAATAGTTAGTGATTTGCTAGAAATTATTGCCAATATATAGCAATGAGCGCTGGTATATTTACAAATTGCAGGAGAGGCCAAATAGCTAAAAGTCTTATATTATCGGTAATTTATTCCCCCAGATGAGCTGTTGCCTGTTGCCTGTTGCCTGCGCACAGCGCTATATTTTCCTTCTTCCTAATTCCTTATTCAGAATTTCTTAGCTGTTTGTGCAACTGGATCAAATTCAAACCTTTCAGAAGATTTTGTTTCACCATAAATATTAAAAGTAAATGTAGGTTCATCTCCGATTACTTCTATATTATGAATAGCATTAGAAGTGAAACTAATTAAGTCTCCTGGTTGTAATATTTTTTCTCCAACTCTTTCAATTTTATATTTATTTTCTGGGTCAGGACTACGTTTCCAAAAAGTATTTTTTTCCTGACCTTTTAATACTGCTACTATTCCCCAAGTACCATGATTATGAATTGTTGAAATTGTGCCTGGCATAAATTTTACTGTTTGTACTGTTAAGGGAAATCCTAACTCATCGTATAATAAAATAACGGAAGTTCCTGTTTTTTCGCAAGGTTCTGGCTCCTGGCTTTGCAGCCAGTATGAATTAGTAATAAATTGTCTAACTAAAAGTCGAATTTTCTGTAGAGAATTTGCTTCATCTGTGGTATCTTTTAGGGTATCTTCTAGTTCTGTTAAGAATCTATACAATCGATAATTTTCTCTTAATAATTTCCATTCATTCACAGTTTCACAAGGTTGACATTGACCGTCTTCAGTCAAAAACCAATCTCGATTTTTCATCTTGTTTCTCCTCTGGTATTGCTGATACTTTAGTTAACTATAAGTTGTGAGAATTTACTAAAAATACTTATATATTATATAGCTACAGTTAATACTAGAATTGTAAGAAAATATGAAATTTTCTCTAGTAAGTTGAATTTTACGTTCGTAGAAGAAAAATTGAGATTTTACTGTGATAGATTTTACAAATTTTCTAAATAAATTGTTTAAAAAAGTACCTCAGCGGTCAGCTTTTCCTGCGGAATGCTACGCAAACAGCGATCGGTAGATTTTTTTTGAGACGCCCTCGTTTGCGGAGCATTCCGGAACAGAAAGGAGATTTTAACTCCTCCTCAAACATCTGACTTATAAGAAGCTGAGGATTTTTACCCAGAGTTATAAAAGCTAAAAGCTGATAGCTAGTTAAATTTATAAATGGCGATCGCGAAGCGAAGCATTATTGTAGATGCACTATTAAAATTTCAACCCTTACTAAAAACTTTTGAGTGAGGATAATTTTAATCCAATTCTAATTTACCTATATCTTGTACTTCTCCAGAAAGAGATTGGCGTACTGATACTATTAAATTAGCTTTACAATGAGGACAAATTAGTGTTTGACTAATTTCTACCCACTCATAATCATTATCAGTGGGTGGCAGTATAAAAGAAAAAGATAGGGATGGCAGTTTAAATTTTTTCTTGAAGTTTGGGCATTTTCTAGTAGTATTTTTATTTTTTTTGTAGCCATTTTATTTTTTTTTAGTTAGGGAACAAGGAATAGAGAATAAAATAGACTTTTGTGTTTGAGCAGTCAATCTAAAAATAATTTTTTCTGCCTATTTAAGCTGACAATCAAATATATAATTAATTTGCCTTGAATACTTAGAAAATTTTGTTTGAGTAGTTCAATCTAAGCTATTAATTCTATACGTTGTCCTACCGACAGCTTTCCTACCTGACTCCTAATTAACTATCTAATTATACCAATGCTACCAGATTTGATCTTATAGCAGTCGAAGGAAAGGAAGCGGACAGATCGACAACTTAAAACTTAGACAACGTCATTTCAGTTATCAGTTATCAGTTATCAGTACCTCTCGCTGTTTGCGCAGCATGACCTAGGAAAGCAAGAGGCTTGAAATACAGAATTATCTTTTTTTTTATCACCTTAAAAGGGGAGGCTTTAGACCACAATTTTTCGGTAAGATTTTTCTTTCTTCCTTCTTCCTTCTTCCTTCTTCCTTCTGCTATGTTGCAGAAAATTTTGACAAAAAATAGTAGGGATATTGTATGCAACATCCCTACTGTAAACTAACTAAAAGTAATATTTTGAAACCAAGCTAAAAGCTAAAAGCTAATTGCTGATAGCTATCTTATTTGAAGATACCAGAAACTGATAATACTTCAGACTCAGGCATCTTGGGGAATAATGGTCCTTTTGCAAATAGTTGAGGATTAGCTTTAGCAAAAGTGTATGATTGACGAACCTGACTATTTACTGCCACTGTCTTCGCATCGTACATCCGAGTTGCCATTTTAGGATATAAACCAATACCAATAATCAAAACCAAGAAACAAGCAGCGATCGCTACTTCTCGTGGTCTGGCATCAGTATAGACAGCATTGGCAGGTAAGACACAATTAGTACCGTAACAAACTGCTTCATCTAAAACTTCATTTTCATAAGGAGTATCTTTGAGAATACAAGCAGGTGCTTTACCAGTGCTGTAGAACATTTGACGCAACATGGAAAGCAAATAAATAGGTGTCAAAATCAAACCAACTGCTGCGAGGAAAACTGTTACAGTGCGGAAAGTCGAACTATAAACGTCGCTGCTAGTCACTCCGACGAATACCATCAGTTCGCTAGCAAACCCACTCATTCCAGGAAGTGCTAAGGATGCCATGGCACTAACTGTAAATAGAGCAAATACTTTTGGCATCACTTGACCGAGACCGCCCATTTCGTCCAACTTCAGAGTGTGGAGGCGATCGTAAGTTATACCTGCGAGGAAGAATAATACTGCAGCAATTAAACCGTGGGAAATCATCTGTAATAAAGCACCACTCACACCCAAGTCAGTGAAGGAAGCAATACCTAACAAAACAAAGCCCATGTGAGCTACAGATGAATAAGCCAAACGGCGCTTCATATTAGACTGGCCAAAAGAGTTCAACCCGCCATAAACAATATTAACGACACCCAGGATTGCCAGAATAGGAGCAAAATAAACATGAGCATCAGAGAGCATTTCTAAATTGAGGCGAATTAATCCATATCCACCCATTTTGAGCAATACACCTGCCAGAACCATTGATACAGGTGAAGAAGCTTCGCCGTGAGCATCAGGTAGCCATGTATGTAGAGGGAAAATGGCCAGCTTTACTCCAAAAGCGATTAATAATCCTGCGTAAAGTAGAAGCTCTAGGGTCAGTGGATAATCTTTCAGACCTAGTTCCACCATATCGAAGGTAATATTGCCGCCACCGTATAAGGCCATTCCTAAGGCTGCCACTAGAATAAATATGGAAGCTGCTGCTGTGTAGAGCAAGAATTTTGTTGCAGCGTAGCGACGCTTTTGGCCACCCCAGATGGAAATGAGCAGGTAGACAGGAACTAGCTCTAGTTCCCACATAATAAACAGTAACATCATGTCTTGGGCTACGAATACTCCTATCTGGGCGGAGTATAGCAGCAGCATTAGAAAGTAAAAAAGACGTGGTTTGTAGTCTACTTGCCACGCCGAGAATATTGAGAGTGTTGTTACCAGGCCAGCTAAAAGTACCAGTGGCATAGATAAACCGTCTACTGATACTGCCCAACTTAGACCTATCTGAGGGAGCCAGGCATATTTTTCTACGAGTTGAAAAGCTGAGTCGCTGGCATTGTAGCTATTCCAGAAGGCGTAGCACATCAGTGCAAAATCTATAATTCCTACACCAAGGGCGTACCATCTCATGGTTTTTCCGTTTTTATCGGGGATGACGGGAATGAGTAGGGCGGCCAGAAGTGGCAGTAGGACGATTGTGGTCAGCCAGGGAAATTGAGTTGCCATAACAGTGAGAACAAATACTTACCTTTGGTCAATTCTATATTACTAAACTTTGTAAACCTTTGTAAATAAATATTGAAAAAAATATGAATATTTATATCTAAATTATAACATAAGTTTAACTTATAATTGAAGCAGGAGTCAGGAGGACCGAGTCAGGAGTCAGGAGTTAGTAGGGAATGATACTGGCTAATTATTTGGCTCCATCAAGTATTTATGCTTAATTTATTCAATTTAATTTGGCTACCATCTCAGTTCAATTATGATGATTTATAAAGTATAAATACTGAGCAACCCACTGATATTTGTGGTACTTTTTATGTGACAAATTGACGTACGGAATCTGAGGTATAAAAATAGACAGATAGGGCGCGGACATAGACTAATAATGCTCTTTAGACAGGGAAATGTTTTTCCTACTGTTCCCTGTTCCCTGTTGCCTGTTCCCTCCTATTAATAATTTTGATGTCAGGATTTTCTACTAAAAAACTATTATCGATCGCATTATTTGTGGATTTTGTGGTGATCGCTGCTGTTATCTTCCGGGCAATACTACTGGATAAAGGACCATATCGATATTTTGATGAGGGGTCTTTGATTAATTGGTTATCGGGTATTCAGTTATTAATTATTGCTGGAATTAACTGGAAAATTTATCGTTTAAGAGTTGGCAGAAAAGGGGTATCTGAGTCTGGAAATAATTATCAAATACTTTGGCAGTTTTTGGCTTTTGGTTTTGTGTTTTGTGCTGTGGATGAACTAATTCAAATTCATGAAAGGTTAGATAAATTTATTCATTGGATCTTTCAAATTCAGGAAACTGCTTTGACTGATAGTATTGACGATTTAATTATTGTGATTTACGGGATTATTGGGTTGTTGGTAATTTACTATTTTCGTCAGGAGTTTTATCAATATCGAGAGGCTTTTAGTTATTTTAAGATTGCTTTGATTTTAGCTTGTTGTTCCATTGCACTTGATTTTTTGACTCAAGGTCAAGAAACATCAAATTTGTTGAATGAAACTCAAGAAATGCAAAGGGAATGGCTCAGGAGTATAGAGGAAATATTTAAAGTTTTTGCTGAAGTATTTTTGATTGCTACTTTTTATAAATGTTTGAGAATTGCTAAAAGATTGAAGAAGGTGGTAGGTGTTAAATCTTAGGTCTGAAGTTAAATATTGCTTGCTGGGGATTTAACAAAGGTATTCTCAAATTAATTGGTTGGATGAACAACCTAACATAGTTCAATAACTAACAATTACTTGTCCTTAACACTATAGGTTTTAGGTTGTAGATGTTATACCAAATATCAAAAGTATTGCTACATATCCTTGAGACTAGGGAGTAGGGAGTAGGGTTCAAAAACATAAGATATTTTGGCTTAATGCCAATAATCATTACAAAAATTATTGAACCACTATTATTACTTAATAACTGAAGTCCCATCGGGAGTATAGCATTATTTTTGGGAATTGGTGTTAGGTTTTAGGTGTTAGGTTTTAGGTCTGAAGTTAAATCTTGCTTGCTGGGGATACAACAAAGGTATTCTCAAATTAATTTGTTGTATGAACAGCCTCAAATAGTTCAATAATTAACAATTACCTCTTCTTAAAACTATAGGATTAACTAAAAGATTTTTTTTCTTTTTTATGCTTGCTACAATAAAGTTTTATATACAGCACATTCCACTTTGGTGAGGTACACCTATCACGGGCAAGATGTCCGCACTTGAATTCATTCAATTGTTAATCTCTGTACTTCATATACTTGGAATCTGCTGTAAAATCTATATAGTTATCGCACTCTCTACTTCCATTCAATGCAGAGATAAAATGCCGGAATTTCCCCAGATAATTCCCACTCTAATCCTTCCTTTTTCATTTATCCCTCTTTTATTATGACTCCTGACTTATACGATAACTAATATGTACTCAAAAAAATAGATATTTCAAGAGTGTCATTTCAGTTATCAGTTATCAGTTATACCAAATCTCACGCATTATTGCTACATCTCCTTGAGAGTAGGGAGTAGGGAGTAGGGTGAAAAGAGATAAGATATCTTGGTTTAATGCCGATAATCGTTATAAACATTACTAAACGATTATTATTACTTAATAACTGAAGTTCATCGGAAGTATAGCATTAATGCATGGAAATTGGTATTATCAGTTATCAGTTAGCCTCCTATGGTCGGAACTTAGTTAACAGTACCTCTGCAATAAGGAGGCTTGAAATATGGAATATTCTCTTTTTTTTTATCCCCTTAAAAGAGGAGACTTTAGACCAAAATTTTCCGGTAAAAACTATCCGCATTTAGTTAACTAGCTATCAGCTATTAGCTATTAGCCTAAAATTTGTTAATGGTATCTGTTTGCGGAGCATTCCGGACCGAAACGCTTTTTAAGGAGTTAATAATAAACTTCCATCCGCCGGAAAATTTTCTGGATTTTTTTGATTAAAGCGCCAATATTGCTGATAATTGTTCAAAAAATTTTGCCCTAAAATTCCATCAACTTCTAATAATTTCAATACAGGGGAAGATAAAATCACTGTTTCTAAATTTGTGAGTTGATAATTTCCCATTTTCACTTTAGCTAAAGAGGCATATTCTGCCATTTCTATTCCACAAAAACCTTGCACTCGAATTTCCTGTCTCTCAGCAGCAGAAATATTTAACTGATTAGCTAATTTTTGAGAAATAAAAATACTTTCTGCCCCCGTATCTAACATAAAAATAAACGGACCTTTGCCATTAATTTCTACCTCAGTTAACATCACACCTAACTTCGCTTTAAGTGGAATAGCATCATTAATATTTGCACTAGGTATTGGAGTCGGAGGCAATAATTTTAATTCTTGAGTTTGAGGATGAATTTCTACATCAAAATTACTCAAAATATCCATTCCTAAAACTCCCGATAATCCATCTGGCATGACAGTAGTAGTAAATTCTAAAGCTGTTAACTCCTCTACTTTGACATTATCAATTTTTAACACGGGTAAACGATGCAAATTAGCTTTCATTTCTGGGCATTCATCTCCCGCTACTGCATAGGTTAAAAGCTCTTGCGGTACTGGTTTTCCCGTTAAACCTAATTCTTTTACAGTTTCTGTGGCAATAATGGAAGTAGAAGCACCCGTATCTAATAAGAAATTACCCGATTTTTTTCCCAAAGTTGCTGTTAAAGTAAAAGCTTTTCCTCCTGTTAAAAATTGAAAAGGAACAGTTGCTTGACCTGTTACTTTTGGACGGGGTAAATTTAGACCTTCTAATTCTACAATAGCTCCAATTTTTCTGTATTTATGAATAGTATTTTCTACAATTTCAGGATTTACATAAAGTTGTCTATTGTCTCCTATATTTTGTTTAGCTGTGTTGCCATACACCCTACTGTATTTCTGATTGCCTAAAGCTAAATTTTGCGAATAAATAATAGGTTTTGGTATAACTAAATTATGGGAAAAAACTTGGCAGCTAATAGAGCTGAAAATAATAGCTGCAATACTCCAAAATTTGTTCATAGTTGTTAAGTTAAGCATTCAGCCGTCAGCTATCAGCCATCAGCTATTGCTTCTTTCTAGTTATAGATAAAAACTAATTGAATGAGAATTAAATTTTACGCCTAAAAGCTGCCTTTAAATCTATATATTAAAATCCCCTCATAAGAGCTGAGATCTGACAGCTAATAGCTGTTTGCGCAGCATTCCGCAGGAAATACTTACATTGTTAATTATTGCTCTGCTGATTAAATCTAAAAGCATTGATATATAAAGACAAGTGCCTTTTGGGGCCTTTAAAAAGTTCGCCTGTTTCAGTCTAAAACGCTCAAAAAGCTAGTATTTTGGGACGATTATGGCAGAACAATCTTGGGATAATTCTTACCGAATAATTAATAATTAACAATCTTGGGATAATTCTTACCGAATAATTAATAATTAATAATTAATAATTAAATAATTATAGTTTAAAGCCTCCCCTTTTAAGGGGAAAAAGCGGTCGAGGGATGGCGATCTTCGGAGCGGGTCTGCAAGAACGGGTCTCCTCGCCATATCCAATCAACCAAGAGAAGAAATAATATTTCCTTATATTCAATTCCGTAGCGGTTTTAACCAGAGGTAATTATCAATTATCCATTATCCATTATCCATTAATGAACCCCATCTCCTCGCTCATTCCCCGTTCCTCCTGTCTCCTGTCTCCTGTCTCCTGTCTCCTGTCTCCTGTCTCCTGTCTCCTGTCTCCTGTCTCCTACCTCCTACCCCTACTAAAAGACTAGTGAAGCGCAAACCCTAATTAATCTGGTGATCGCTTTCTAAAGTATCTAACAAGGTCTTGAGTATGAGATAGGTTGAAGTTGCTCCTGGGTCTTGATGACCGATGCTGCGATCGCCTAAATAACTTGCTCTTCCTTTCTTTGCTAACATCGGAATCGTATTTTTCATCCCCTGTTCAGCAGCATTTACAGCTTGTTTCAAGCTCTCCACTAAACTACAACCATTTTCCGCTGCTTCTGTAAAAGTATCTGCTGCAGGTGACAAAGCATCTAACATGGTTTTGTCTCCCAAGTTAGCTTTACCTCGCTGCACCACTCCCTCAACTGCTGCTACTAATATTTTAGCCATATCTTCCGTCGTTATTTCTGACTTCCCCGCTACTACAGTACTTATTCGCAAAAATAAAGTGCCATATAGAGGTCCGCTAGCACCACCTATAGAAGAGATTAAAGTCATACTCACAGTTTTGAAAATACTGCCGATATCTTTATTAGCAACAGTGGGTAGTTGAGTTACAACTTTCTGAAAGCCACGATTCATATTAATGCCATGGTCAGCATCACCAATGATGGCATCTAATTCTGTCAGATAATTTTTCTTTTCTTCTAAGACTGTTGCTACTGCTTGTAGCCATTGGATAATTTGCTCTTTGTTTACCATAGTTTAAGAAAAAGTTTTGACAAGGTATAAGTTTATCTTAAATCTATGAGTTCAGACATATCAAGAAAATGTTGAACAATTAATAATTAGGGTTTGGGCTCAAAAGTCTTTTAGTAGGGGTAGGAGACAGGAGACAGGAGACAGGAAACAGGAGGGAAGATGTGGGGAGAAATAATATCAAATCCGGTTGAATACTGATTATATCAAATCCGTTTAATTCGGTATATAGCAGTCGCCACTATAGTTAGGACATCGGGTAATTATGATGATTTATGACACGAGCAAGATGCTCGCACTAATTGTCCTAACCGCCTTGGCGGTTACTATAAAAAATCTTCCATCTTCAACTATTACCAAATATTTCTCCATCTCCCCCACTCCCCCACTCCCCTACTCCCCTACTCCCAACTATACAATAACTATTCAACCAGATTCTATATCGAGCTCTAGTTGACCAACAATATACTCTTTAACCGACTTCGCCCCATCTAACTGCAA
>NZ_JAAHGU010000144.1:0-17763 GCF_010692685.1 Okeania sp. SIO2F5
CTTGAATCTCACCCATAGGACATGACACTATCGAACAACGGTTATTTGACACCTGGTTTGGTTCAACCAGTCCAAGGGTTGACCAAGAGCATAATTCCAATGCCTTTGTAATAGTTATAGCCAATAACCAATGTTGACTGACTGTTCACAAGTGGGCTTAATTTTGTAGCAATGAGTAATTATTATAATTTTATATTCAACTTATTGCTATATTGTGTTAACCACTTATCACAAAGGTTTTAGGTCTGTTTACTCTCTTAACTGTTCAGATCCTATTTGTCACTAAATACCGAAAAAAAGTGATTAACTCTGAAATACTCCAGTAGTTAAACAAAATATTCGACGAAACGTGCCAAAAGTAGGAATGTAAATTAGCAGAATTTAATGGTGAAGTTGACCTTGTACATCTGTTAATCGACTTTTTTCTACCTTATTTCCCCTATTTCTAACAATCAAAGTTTTGTAATATTGCTCAGTCTAATAATTGGTATAAAACTACTTAAATTATTATCATAATATTTTTAATTTAATTTCATAAATGTTGCTTATCAAACAGGTTATCGTTTCAGTTATGTTAGTATTAAGTATTGTTGAGCAAGCTGGACATTTAGATAGTTTGAAAGATTGATTCTTTGGTCAATGAATCTTAAAATATCAAGATCATTTGGTTGGGAATCTCTCGTAGCATATATAAATGATAAAGAGGTAAAATTTTAATTTGTCTCTTTACCTGACCTGTTTTTCAATTTCTAACCCTTGATTTTATATTTAGGAATTGTGTCCCAAAAATCGTAGGTAGTAAGTTAAGTTAAGAATAAAAAAACTATGACTAATAACAACATTGAGGAAAAAATTGAGCAAGAGCGCGAAGAAGCTCGTGCTATTTGTGATGCTTCTGGTGCTAATTCCAAGGAATGTGCAGTAGCTTGGGATTCGGTAGAAGAGCTTCAAGCTGAGTCTGCTCATCAAAAGGAAAAGAAGTCTCCAAGTTCCTTGGAAAATTATTGCGATGATAATCCTGAGGCTGTTGAGTGTCGAGTATACGACAACTAGGGCCAATTTATTGATTTAATAAGCTATTCGACCGTAGTTTATTAAATTAAATATATTAATGCTTGGCTGGTAAGCAACTGAAATGTTTAACTTATTAGTTCAGTTGCTTATCAAAAAAATATACCATAAATAACTTTTTAAAGTTAATTACGATTATAGTTAAATTTTTATAATTTACTAATTATGTTAAACTTTTTACCCATAGCCATCACATCTGGATTAGAGATTTGGGTCTGGATGGACTATAGGCTAGCGGTATTATTTACTGTGGTACTACCCCTACTTATTTTGATTTGGGCTTTTGTCAAAAAGTCTGAAGCTATTCAACGTTTGTTGATTACTTATTGGCGAGTTTCTAGTTTATTGGCAATCACTGTTTACTTAATGATTGCAGCAGTACCTATAAGTTTTTTAACATCATTAATAGCTCGAATTTTAATTCCGGTAGCTTTGTGGTTTTGGGTAGATTTGAATGAGGAAATTCGAGAATTACGAAATTCTCCTCTGAAGGCTAGTTTGACTTCTTGGCGTTGGGCTGCTACATTTTATAATTTAATCGGAGCATTATTTGAAATTCCTTTTTTGGCCTGTGCTTTTAAATCCCGCAATGATTTACTTGAAGATCCATTTTGTAATGTTTGGCTAGACCCTCCATGGTTATTTAAACAAATTTTTCATGCAGATTGGCCTCAAGAATTTATCGGCTTCTTGGGGTTTACTGGATTAATCATCTATACAATTTTTCTCTGTTATTTTGTTTTGGTTAAGTTACAGAAGCAAGGGCGATCGGCAACAGGAAATTAGAAGGAAGAAGGAAAAAGAAGACTGCGTTGTTTGCATTTTAGGCTTTTGAGATGTCCTAGTCTTTCTTTTTAGTGCTATATTATTAAATCTCAGTCTAGTTTTATTGCCTAAACACCAAGATTCTATTTAGGCGAAAACTGAGATTTTTTTTGAAAATTATTTTAGTCAAAGTGAATTTGCTATGAGAATATAGAATCAAGCAAATTTTACCGAATAATTAAGGTTTAAAGGCTCTTATTTAAAGAACAAACAAAGAAAAAAATACTAACCAATATTATCCTTTTTAAGGAGAGTGAATAATTAATAATTAATTGTTTAACTATCTACTGAAAGTTATTATGAATAGCATTTCTCATCGTTTGGAACAATACACAATTAAAAAACCTAATGAAGTATTAATAGTTAAGGTTGAAGTTGATGGAGAACTAGATGAAATAGCTATTTTTAAAGGTTTTTCTAGTTCCCTAATGAGACCTACAGCTTTCGACCCAGATATACCTGTATTACCTGAAACATCTAAAATTCTTAGTATCGATTTGGTTGCTAGTCCCTACAACCCAGAATCACCTACTTATATTAAACAGGGACTGACTAGAGAACAAATGCAGTCCCTGCTTGCAGAAATGGGAATTTAGTAGTTTAGTTAACTCCACCAGCAGCTTGCAGACGTGCTCTAGCTCGCTTCAAGGCTTTTTGGGCTTTGATTTTGGCTTGAAGGTCGCCGTTTTCAGCTTTTTCCAGACTAGATTCAGCCTCATTGTAAGCTATACGAGCTGCTTCTTTGTCAATAGTATCTCCTTTTTCAGCGCCATTAATGAGTATAGTTACTTCATTTGCTTCTACTTCAGCAAAACCACCCATCAGAGCGATCGCTACCCAATCTTTACTTTTTTCAGCACGAACTCGCATTACACCTATATCGAGAGCGGTCAGCATAGAAGCGTGTCCACTTAAAATTCCTAATTGACCTGTTGTACTAGGTATAATTACTTCTTCAGCTTCTGAGTCCCAAACTGTCTTGTCGGGAGATATTACACGCACAGTTAATGTCATTTGTCAATCATTTTTTGTTTATTTTTATTTGTGTTAGTTACTTAAGTTGTCAGTTGACTGTCGATCTCAGCATCGATAACCAACAAGCCAACTGTCAAGATTTTTTCGCTAACTAACGACCAACATAGCCAGTAAGACTATGCTTCTGCCTTCATTTTTTCAGCTTTGGCAATTACTTGGTCAATACCTCCCACCATGTAGAAAGCTTGTTCTGGTAACTCATCAAGTTCACCAGATAAAATCATTTTGAAGCCTTTCATGGTATCTTCGAGCTTCACATATTGACCAGGAGAACCTGTAAATACTTCAGCTACAAAGAAAGGTTGTGATAGGAAACGCTCTATCTTACGAGCGCGAGCTACTGTTAGACGGTCATCTTCAGATAATTCGTCCAAACCTAAGATAGCGATAATATCCTGAAGTTCTTTGTACCTTTGTAGGGTGGATTGTACTGAACGAGCTACAGCATAATGCTCGTCACCTACTACACTTGGTTGCAACATAGTAGATGTAGAGTTTAAGGGGTCAACTGCTGGGTAAATACCTTTAGAAGCAAGTCCCCTTGACAATACTGTAGTTGCGTCTAGGTGAGCGAAGGTAGTAGCAGGTGCAGGGTCTGTCAAGTCATCCGCAGGTACATATACTGCTTGAATAGAAGTAATAGAACCTTCTTTTGTGGATGTAATTCTTTCTTGCAATTCACCCATCTCTGTACCCAAGGTAGGTTGATATCCTACCGCAGATGGCATTCTTCCCAGAAGTGCAGATACTTCAGAACCTGCTTGTACAAACCGGAAGATATTGTCAATGAAAAGTAGTACATCTTGCTTACTAACATCCCGGAAATATTCCGCCATTGTTAGAGCAGATAGACCGACACGCATTCTTGCTCCTGGTGGTTCGTTCATCTGACCATAAACCAAGGCCACTTTAGAGTCAGGGAGGTTCTTTGGATTAATTACTCCGGACTCAATCATTTCATTGTAAAGGTCATTACCTTCACGAGTCCGCTCTCCCACACCACCAAAAACAGATACTCCACCGTGAGCTTTAGCGATGTTATTAATTAACTCCATGATGATAACGGTTTTACCTACACCCGCACCACCAAATAATCCAATTTTCCCACCACGACGATAGGGAGCTAGTAGGTCTACAACTTTAATACCTGTTTCAAAAACGGAAGGCTTAGTTTCTAGCTCTACAAATTTAGGAGATTCACGGTGAATTGCAGATTTCTCCTCAGTTCCCACTGGGCCAAGTTCGTCTACTGGTTCGCCGATCACGTTAAATATTCTACCTAGAGTAGCAGTGCCTACAGGTACACTAATTGCAGCCCCAGTGTCTACTACTTCCATACCACGTACAAGGCCATCTGTGCCACTCATCGCCACAGCTCTAACTTGGTTGTCGCCTAGAAGTTGTTGCACTTCACAGGTGACGGAAACATCTTGTCCAGCTTCGTTTTGAGCTGTAATTGTTAGGGCATTGTAGATTTCTGGAAGACTTCCACTAGGGAATTTAGCATCTACAACTGGACCGATAATTTGAGTGATTTGTCCTACGTTTGTTTTTTCTGCGGTGCTTACCATTCTATCTATTCTATATGCTTATTTAGCTATCCAAATTAATATACCCGACACTGACACTCCTATGGCATGAAAGCTTGCTGTTGCTTTTAGTGTGGGCTTTTTGTTCGATTAATCTTCCTCTATAATCTGCAATTTTCAGAATATAGGTCTGACCAAATATCTGAAGGTTTTGCTTAAGTGTGAAAAATAATATATCGCACTTACTTCCAGTAGTAGTCGCTGATTGACATACTCCACTCACTTCAGGAAGTGGATTTTCCCAGACTTACGCCAGTGGGATTACTGGTTCTTCCAGACTGCTTAACTAGCTACGCTCTGGCAATAGTTAGTCTTATGGGGGGCTGTCCCCAGTTGTTCAGGTAATTGGCCTTAGTTTTTGGATGCCCGACCATACTATCGATGGACTATTTATTTTTTAGTAACTGACCCTCTGCTACTCAGATATATATCTTCGATAAAAAGGATAATTCTGTTGTAGTTTCATGGGTAAGGTTTGAGAAGGGATTGGTGACCATTCTCCTGTGTTTCTCCATTTGTATCTAGGGAAGGCATTTTAGCCCACAGAGAGAGATTCTTGAATATATGAGGTTGGCCTCAACCCCATGCTCTACATCAATCATCCGGGCTTTTTACTTTGGCCTTTCTACTGAACAAATTCCACTGTCATTTTTTAGAGTATCACTGAAGGGTTCATCAAAGGAGATATTAATTATTTTGCTGAGGACTTTTTTGTATTATTACTATACATATCATTTTGTGTGATTATTGTCAAGTTTGAAAAACGAATGATATGTGTTTTGATCGGAAAATATTTGTCAAATTGATTTAAGAAATTAGCGATCGCTCGAAATTTTTGCCGAAAACCTTGGTCTAAAGCTTTCCCCTTCTAGGGCTCGATCTATAATATTTGGGTATCTAATAGTTTTATCTGCAAAAATATGTGATCAAATCATACTAGAGAAATCAAAGAAATAGTAATCTTAGTAACTAGACAGTGCGAAGTTCTTGGAATAACTATTAATAGCTAAGGCTTTCAGCGATCTAAAGGTTAAAAACTCTTTATTCACAGTTGTAGGTACTGTCTCAATCAAATAATTACCACAAAGCAATAATTAGACTAGAAAAATGTCATTTGAAGGTAAGTAGACAGCTTAAATACTCGGCTATTACAGCGGTTTTCATTTCGATATACCACAGTAGAGACGTTCCATGAAACTTCCCTACAGGGTGCGTGATTATGACGATGTGGTTCATCAATATGAAAAGTGCTGTAAACAAGCTCGGTGCGTAGTTCACTTGTTAGATATGATTGTCTATGTAGACAATGTGTTATATCATTTTGATAAATATTTGGTATAAATAGTTAAGTTATTGCTACTAGTTCAGAAAGTTTAATTTTTAGTCAAAAGTACATTATTTGTAAAGTCTAGAAATCACTCAAATTATGCGCAACATTATTTTTTCACCCAATGGTATTATATCCATGATTTTTCTATAAGTAGTTAGACAAAATTATTTGTATATTTACCGTAATGAGAAAACAATAAACCAGGTAATTAGTGATTTCATTGATTCACTAAAACTTAAGTCTCAAAAGTCAGTTGAAAAATCTGAAAATTAAGCTTAAGAGGAAAATAGTTGATCTGCTAGCTGTTTTCCTCTAACCGTTGATAACGGAAGTCCCCAACAGCTATTTTCAGATGAGGTCTATTTTATTCTGCCTGTTTCCTACTTCAAGCAAATATTGAATTAATTTTTTACAGATACTTAACTGAGATTATTTAACTATTGTGAATATCTGAGCTGGCTTTAATACGTCTAATAGGCAAATTTGCCACTAATGCTGTAGCTCTTTGATTATTTTCTAACAAAAATTCTGAATCGTTGTCATCTATTTCAACATAGCGAGATACTACTTCCATAATTTCTTTTCTCATAGCCTCTATTATTTCTGGATTGATATCGGCACGGTCATGAGCGATAACCAGCTTCAAACGACGCTTAACTTCATTACGACTACTAGGAGTATTTCTAGAAAAAAGTTTTTCTATAATTTCATTTAACATTAGCTTATTGTTAATTCAATAGTTGATTTATTCAGTAAATTGTAATTTTTTCCATATTAAACAATTTTAGATGATAATAATTTACGCAACCAAGTAAAGAAATTTTCTTGTGGGGGGTCTAGGTCAATAAAATCTACTTTTTCTCCATCTAAACGACGAGCAATATTAACAAATTCTGAGCCTGCGAGAGAAATATTTTCTGCTAAAACTAAAGGTTCGCCTCGGTTAGTAGATACAATTACTTTCTCATCATCTGGAATAATTCCCATCAGTGGGATAGCAAGAATTTCTTCTACGTCTTGTACTGACATCATTTCATCAGCTTGGACCATCTGAGGTCTAATCCGATTAACTATCAGATGGATATTCTTAACATTATTGGCTTCTAAAAGGCCAATTACTCTGTCCGCGTCACGGACGGCAGATATTTCTGGGGTTGTAACAATTATAGCTTCTTGGGCCGGGGCGATCGCGTTCTGGAAACCTTGTTCAATTCCAGCAGGAGAGTCAATCAGAATATAGTCATATTTTGGTATTAACATATTGACTAACTCTTGCATTTGTTGGGGAGTAACTACTTCTTTCATTCGATTTTGAGCAGCAGGTAAAAGTGCCAACCGAGGTTGTCTTTTATCCCTAACTACTGCTTGTTCGAGGCGGCATTCTCCTGCTAAAACCTCTACTGCCGTATAAACAATTCTGTTTTCTAAACCTAGTAGTAAGTCCAAATTTCTTAATCCGAAATCTGCATCAACTACGGCTACTCGGCGACCCTTTTGAGCTAAAGCCATGCCCAAGTTTGCTGTGCAAGTAGTTTTTCCCACTCCACCTTTACCAGAAGTAATAACAATAATTTTGCTCATAAGCTATTAGAAATTAAGAAATAAAGAATTGTATATAGTCAAAACTTAGAGATTATTTTGGTATTTTAGATTAAGTTTAAAGTTTCTAACAGGATAATAATTATTTCATTACCCAATTTTTTAGATATGTAAACTGCAAAAAATCTGCTACTTCAAAGTTAACTTCAGAAATATCAGCTTATTCTTGTTACATTAAAACTGTGATTTTGTCAAGGAAGATTGATTTTGTAAAGACACTAGAGAATGAGGTTGGGGTGAAAAATTGTCGTTATGATTTGCTAGGTGCCAAAGGAGAATAAGTTTTTGAGTGAATTTACTTTTCGTTACATACTTATTTTGTTTGCGCCCTCTTAATATATTGCACGTTAATTTAAAGACATAGTGTTGTCTAGTTCCTAATTCCTAATTCCAATAAATTTTCTACAGGAGCATTTTCTCGGTTCTACCAACTACCAACTACTGACTACTGACTACTTCTTCAACGCCGTATCTTAACAAAGTCTACCATCCTACTAATACGAATCCCTTGATCTGTCACATAAGCAACTTCAGGATAAAATTGATTTGGTAGTTTTTCTGGCCCTCTAGCTACTTGCCCTGCAATTCTGATAATAGTTGGTTCCATCTGTAAAGTCATAATTACACTTTGAGAATTTCCTTTAGCGCCAGCATGGACTATTCCTCGTAAACGACCCCACACTAGAATATCTCCATCAGCAATGACAGAACCACCAGGATTAACATCTCCTACAATTACTACTGTACCGGGGTGCCGAATTTCTACTCCGGAACGAATGGTCATCTGTAAATATAAAGGTTCAAACATAGGTTGAACTTTTTCTGTAGGAGCTTGGTTGAGAGTAATAATGTCAAATTTTTGTTCTACAGAATAGCCAACTGTGACTGCTGCTACAGCAGTTTGGCGACGTGAAGTTTGAACTGTTGTTAATTCTAGTTCTACTTCTAAAAGAGCTTCAGCTATTTCTTGCAGTTGACGAGTATCTAATAACCGGTCAAAAGCAATGAGCTGTACCTCTGTTTTTGGCTGCCAAAATCTTTCTCCTGCTTTGAGGCGTTGCTTAAATTGTTGCCAAATTTCTGTCCAGGTCATAGCAGTTGGACTTTCTATCTCACCATTATTAAATTCTGGTGGCAAGAGTAATAACAGTTTTCCTTCCTCTGTTTTGAATCTGACTTGTAAGTTGGTACTTACTTCTGGTGTAGAGGTGGAAGTAGTTGAGATAGAATCATCAGAAGACATAGAGTATGGAACTTTATTTTTAATTTTTTCTTTTGGCCAGACTATCTTATCATATCAGTTATTAATTAAGATTTGTGTGTTAGTACACCATTTATACGAGAAGGAAGAAGGAAAAAGGGCGATTAGTTTTTTAGGAGAGAAAGAAGGAGCGAAAAATCTGGTGTTGTCTGATGAGATGTCCGCACCCTTTCCCTCAAAATAAATAAGGGACAACAGAGAGATTTGCTTTTGAAGCGAGAAGATAGTTTTCTAATCTTGTCAATTTCCCTTTTATCCTATTGAAGAATGAATTGGTTAAAAAACTATAGTGCTATATAAATAAATGAGGTAATTATGAGCATCAAAACATTAACATCTCGCCCCTATAAAGGTGAGATAGATTTAGAGGCGATCGCTCAATTGCTAAATAGTAGTGAATTAGTTCATCAATTCCATGAATGGCCGTCTCCGGCAGAAATGCTCATGCAATTGGAAACTCCGTCTGTAGACAAGCAGCGCGATATTTGTTTATGGGAAGATAGCAACAGTCAAGTTATGGCTATTGCGGGATTGATAATTCCAGAAATAGGAGCAGATATTGCAGGTATTTTGTGGTTTCGAGTTGACCCCAATGCTCAAGGCAATAATTTAGAAGTTCAAATTCTGGAGTGGGGAGAGAAACGGATGCGGGAAGTGGGTAGGGAAAGGAATGTCAAGGTTAAAGTGCTGTCTGGAGGACATAGTGATAATGTTGAACGTATAGCTTTATTAGAAAGTTGTGGTTTTGCAATTGAGCGATATTTTCTGACAATGGAGCGATCGCTTACTGACCCTATTCCAGAAGCTGAGTTTCCAGAAGGTTTCACCCTAAAACATATAGAAAATGAAGCAGATGCAGCAGCTTGGACGAAAATGTTTAATCAAACTTTTATCGATCATTGGAATCATCAAGATATTACTGTTGAGTCTGTGAAGAATAAACTCAATGACCCTAAATATCGGTCAGAATTAAGTTTAGTTGCAGTTGCGCCTGATGGTATTTTTGCTGCTTTTTGTGATTGTCAGATTCACCCAGAAAATAATGAGTTGAATAAACGCAAAGATGGTTTAGTTAGTCTCCTTGGCACCCGAAGTGGTTTCAGGAAACGGGGGTTAGGGCGTGGTATTTTGTTGTCAGCACTGAAATTGTTGAAAACAGAGGGTATGGAAACAGCGATGTTGTATGTTGATGCAGATAATCTTTCAGGTGCTACGCGACTTTATGAGTCGGTGGGTTTCCAGAGGGTTAATACTCAAATAGCTTATATTAAGGAAGTTTAGGTGAAAGGCGGTCTCATTCACTTTCTTTAAAGGACTACCAAAAATTTTTCTCTACCTCCTTGACAATATTGTAATATGTTATGTAGTATTTATTTATGCCAGTTATGGGAATGCCTCTAAATCTGGAAAATCAAACCTTGTATTGTAATATAAGGTAGTGATGATTTTGGGAAGATTGGCGATCGCATAATCCCATATTACAAATTTTCCGTAGATAAAGGAAGAGTAAATGTTAGAGAAAAAGAGAAATTTAAGATATTAAAACACACCTCTATGCAATGCGAACTGTGTGAAAGGGAGATGGAAAAATTAACTGTCCATCACCTAATTCCCAAACAAAACACCAAACGCCAAAAAATTAACCCAGGTCCCACTATTAATATTTGTTCGGCCTGTCATCGGCAAATTCATGCCTTCTTTGATAACAAGCGTTTAGCAAAAGAGTTAAACACTGTTGAAAAACTGAAAAATGAACCACAAATGGAAAAATTTTTGTTGTGGGTAAGCAAGCAAAACTCAAGTAAAAGGATACAAGTACACCGCCAAAATTCAAGAATTTAGAATGCGCGAATTTAGAATTACCTCTCCTTGAAAGGAAGACTATTGAGCAAGAAAAAACTTAAATTGCCTGTGCATATTCACCCTTGGGTTCACACAAACGATAAAGTGCGGACATGATATCAGGAGTATTGGTGACACGCGGAGATGAAGCAAGAGTGGCTTATTAGGTTCATACCCTAAAAATCAGTGAGTGCAACTCTCACCTCCGCCACCAAATGCAGGTGTGATTTGACATCCTCTCCATAGCTCAATGGATAGAGCAACACTCTTCTAAAGGAAGGTTCCAGGTTCAAGTCCTGGTGGAGGCGTTGAACACATTAATGTTCAAAATGTACCACTAAAAAAGGAGGTTGTTTTCATTGACTTTATTTAAAACTAACCCATGCAATAGTTCCTAGCGTGACCCAACATTTAGAGCTTACATACTTAGTACGAGAGGAATAGTAACACTATTAAACACAGTGGGCGCGTGAGAACGGGGAGTGCGAAGAACCCGATAGGTTGGCTTCAAAGTAGCAATCCTTTAAAGAGTGTGTGGTAACTCATCGGCGGAGTTCCCCTAGTAACTGAGAAAGCGCATAAAACGCTCTCATAACTTGCACGCTGGGCAATTTGCAATTGGTCATCCCCCCCTACCCCCCTTTCAAAGGGGGGAGCCAGAAAGAAAAATTGCTGATTCAAACCCCAAATAATTAATTATGCCTATTTATTTTTACGGTGTTCGTACAAAAATTTATGGTTGCTTTTCTAATTTTTCCCGACATGGTTTTGAACTTGATGGGTTTTGGTGGCCGACGAATGAACATTATTTTCAAGCCCAGAAGTTTGCTACTACAGACGGTCTGTGGTTTGATAAGATTCGGGAAGTCAAAACCCCAAAAGAGGCAGCAAAAATGGGGCGCAGTAGAAAATACCCTCTACGACTAGATTGGGAAAAAGTCAAGGATGAAATTATGGAAGGGGGTGTATTAAAGAAATTTGAAACTCATGCTGATATTCGGGAAATTCTGATGTCTACAGGTGATGAGTTAATTGTGGAGAATTCACCTAGTGATTATTATTGGGGTTGTGGTAAAGATGGTACGGGCAAAAATAAGTTAGGACTGATTTTAATGGCAGTGCGGGAAAAATTACGCGATCGCAACTCAAATTAAAAAATTATCAACTTAATCAAAGGGGGACTTAGTGTAATGGGAGCATACGACTCTTGCACAGTCGTGGCAGGGGTTCAAATCCCCTAGTTTCCATTTGGTGTCTGAGGTTGAAGTGGTCGAAACGTCGGTTTGTGACACCGGAGAAAGCGGGTACTCTTCGAGAACGCTTCGCGAACGAGTCCCGTCAGACATCCTCTGGCAAGTAGTCCTCATACCCCAAACTAAGGCATTATTTTATTGCGTAATTCAAGGAAGCTTTTTTGTTTTGGAGCGATTTTTAGGGCGCGACCGCAATATTCTAATGCTTCCTCTCGTCTTCCTAACTTGCATAAAGCCTCGGTTAGGTTAGGGGTAACAGTTTTTAAACCTCCAATATTAGGTAAACTGCAATAAATCTCAAAGCTTTGAGATAATTCCTCAACAGCTTGCTCAAATTCTTTGTGAGCTAACAATACCTGCCCCCAGCATATATGAACTTTGGCAAGATGCCACGGATCGTTAAGTTCTTTTCCTAGTTCAATAGAGTTGTTAAAGTACCTTTTAGCATCCGTAAAACTTTTCTTTCCTCCTAGCTCACCTTTCGCTTTAATCAAGAAACAGGAGATGATAATTTGTCCTCGTTTGTCTTGATAGTTTTTAGCCAAAGTATAGCTTTTGAGCAGTTTTCTATTAATTTTATTGAAATTCTTCGCTCGCTGGCACAATTCACCTAAATAGTTCCACCAAATGTCAAGAGAATACTGGTCATTTATAGCTTGAGCATTTTCAATTTCTTGCTCGATAACTTGCCGCACTTCCTCCAGTTTGCCAACATTTCCCAGTCGATTAATTGCTTTTAGCTCGACAGACCATTCTTGAGCGCGTTTCTTGGCAACTAGAAAAACTAACCTATGCATGACATAGCGATTCTCTCCTTTTCCCGCACTATTCAAGAGGGACAAGTTATACAATTCATCTAAATCATCCTTAAGAGCATCTTCGTCCTTATAACCTGCAGTTGCCTTGGCTGTAAGTAATGCAAACCCATCCTCTGCACAAACGCTCAAACAGGCAAATAAATTTTTTAGTGGTTTATGTAAATTCTCTAAACTTAAATTGATAGAAGCCTCTACATTCAGTTCATCATTTTCCCGAACTTTGAGTCGCTTTAAAAGTTGTTGTTCATTTTTCAATGAATTGGCATAGTCAGCAATTGTTCGGGGAGTTGTTCGCAATGCTCTCCCCACAATTTTCAAGGCTAGAGGTAACCTGCCCACTAAAGTTATAATCTCACGAGCAGCAGCCAATTCTGTTTCTGGTTGAAACTTATTCTTATATCATATTCTCTAGAAATTGAAGGCATTCTTCTTCGGGCAGAGGAAAGAGTTCGATGGGTTGCTGTGAATGAAAGCAATTAGCAATATATCGATCGCGTGTCGTGATTATCGCTGCAAATTTATTATCGGTAGTAGGCAACAACTTTTCGATGCTATCCTTCATCGCATTGTCAAATATTAACAACACTTGGCGATCAGCAAACAAATCCCGCATTAGAGTGGCAGCATCTTGATCGTCTTCTAAGTCCTCGTTTAAGTCCATATTTTCCCCAAAACGCCTCGCAAATTCGCGAGCAATGGCAGTCAGGCTTTTATCACTACCTACTTCCACCGAAATCACCCCATCGGGAAACTCATTTTGATACTTTGTGGCAAAATAATATGCTAGGGTTGATTTACCAGTACCCGCTAACCCGTATATGGCTAAAATTCTGTACCGTTTCTCCCCTTGAGATGAGAGGAGAACGCTTTCTAGATATTCTAGATCGTCCTGATGTCCAGTGAATTCTGAAATATCTATATTCGGTATATTAAAAAGGTTGTTGGATGAGGAAATTTTATCTGGGGATTGATTCCGTATGCTACTTTCAAACTCATTAAAAACTTTAGGGTTTTTTTCTTTAATTTTCTCTAGTAAACAATTTACTTTTCTGTGTTTATAAGCATATTGAAGCAAAATTCGGATTTGTTGAGATGTTGTTTGTCCCTGAGTAAAATCTTCATAGACATCTTCAAAATAGTCAAAAACTAAGTCTTTAAGCCCATCTAAAGTTAGAGCTTCTGTAACTAATTTCCGAATAGCTTCACGATTATATTCCATTAAATAAGTAAAGAAAGAAAAAACCAATAAAAGAGGCTAACTTTTAACTGATAACTGAAATAGCTTACTTCCGTAACTTGTTAACCAACTTCTCCCAGGCAGACTTGATATTTGCTCCAGCCCCTAGTTCCAACTCTCCTTCATAATTAACCAGAAGAGGAACAAGCGGAAGCGTAACTTTCAGTTTGTGCCTTGCATCTAGCTCAGGATTTTTGAGGACTTCAATAGCAGTTGCTTGGCCAGGAGGGAGAGAAGGAATACGTTCTTCAATAGCCGCTAACATTTTTTCCATTTCTGGTTGAGAGACTTGATTAGCCTCTACTACTTCTAGTAACGTCTGAGTCAATACTAATTGTGTTTCATCTAGTTGTCCTGCAATAGTAGCAATTATGGCTTTCTCCCCAGCATCATAGCGTTCTAAAAGGGCCTGACGCATTTCATTAATATCTTGATAAATAGAAACCTGGCCACTTAGCAAAATATCCACCTTGTTCTCAATGACTTGTAATTGGCTTCCCTCAGTTTGCACCTGTCCAGAAGATTCATCAAAAACAACCGTTGGATTAATACTTTTAATACATTCAAGTAACTTGTCAATTTCTTTATGTCTCTGGGCATAATCAACTAAAATTCGGATTTGTTGAGATTTTGTTTGTCCATCTGTAAATTGTCTTTGGACATTAGGAAAATCATCAAAAACTAAGTCATTAAATTCTTGTAGAGTTAGACCTTGGTCAACTAATTCCCGAATAAATTTTAGATTGTATGACATACCCACTCAATTATTAATTTAATTTATATGTTTTGCTAAGTGTTTTAACTCTCAAGTAGAGTCAGATTTTTAATATAAATGATACCATTGTAGTGTTGAATTAATGCTACTGTCAACGTGAAGGCAATCAACTACCAAAATTAGAAGTACAGGGGACAAATTGGTAGTGCCTCAAGGTAGTGTAAGTTTAATAAGACGAGAATTGTCCCTAAATAGTTTCTATACTTATGGAATGTCTTCTTTGTGACTATCACTAAAGTTTACAACCATGAAAAAACTAGCAAAGATAGCCAAAAATACTACTGTCTATTTTGCCAAAAAACTTTTGATATTCTATGTATCAAAATGCTTTTTTTGAGGTAAAAAAGTTATTTATCTCAAACTATTTATCTTAACTTTTGAAGTTTGATTTTCGAGCTAATTTTATAGTATTTAAAAAGACTCTTTGAATGGTCTTAAGTCAAGTTCGTGAGTCCATGCACTTGAATGTTGTTGATGAATTGCCCAATACGTTTCCGCGATCGCTTCAAGTTGTAATAAACCCTCCTCACCTTTTTGAGAAACAAAATTTGGGAACTTCGTGCGAGACTTTTCCCCATCAATAACACCATCAATAATGACATGAGCAACATGAATACCTTCGGGACCAAATTCTCGCGCCATCCCTTGAGCTAAAGTTCTTAAACCTGCTTTTGCGACTCCGAATGCTGTAAAAGGTGGTTTTCCTCTTAAGGATGCAGTCGCTCCTGTAAAAATAAGAGTACCTTGTTGTCGCTTTTTCATAGTAGCGATCGCTTGTTTTCCAAATAAAAATCCACCAAAACAATTTTGTTGCCAAAGGTTGATAAAGGTTTCGCTGTCTGTTTCTAATAAGGGTGCAGGAATATTGTTACCAGCATTGTAGACGGCAAGATCGAGAGGATAACCTGCTTTTTCCACAACTGCAAACAGTTGTTCGACGTCCTGTTCGACTGTCGCATCAGTAACAACAGCAGTTGCGGTACTCCCTTGTTGTGTGATTTTTTCCACAATTAACTGTAGTTTATCTCTGCTACGGCCAGCAACAAAAACGTGTAAACCTTTTTTAGCAAAATATTTAGCAAGTGTCGCACCTAAACCTGCTTCTGAACCAACACCTATGACAACTGCTGCAAATTTTTCGCTCATCTTGGTTCTTCCTAAAACTATTAGATATCTCCAATAAAATTATTATCCCACAGAAATCATCAATTCTTTTTCCTTGCTTCCTACTCCCTACTCCCTCTTTTCTGATAAATTTAGATTTTAGATTTTATGACAATTTTTTGGACGAATATCTCCATTTTACTAACTAAAATATGCCTGTATTTATTGATATAGCTAGCTTTACACATCCTGAAAAAAATTTTCTCCCACCCCCTTGACACTTCATGTATTATTTGTGTAGTATATAGATGTGGCAGTCAAAGGAGGAGCAAATAACCTCTAGATAAAAAAGCCATATCTGCACCTTGAAAACTAAATAATTAATCGGAATTTTCACTAATATCTATCAGGTATTACACGAAACCTGAATTGCATAAGCTATTACTTTACACTAATGGAATTTTAGGTTGGTTTAAATCTGATAAATTTCAATATTATCGGTATTTTATCAACCCAAAAAAAGCAGAAAATAAACAAAAAAAATATTCTGCTTCCTCAAATAAAATAACAAAAAAAATCAATAACATTCAACAAAAATATTATCTAGAAATACGATTCATATTGTAACAGATAATATCAAAAAAATTAGGAGGTGGTGATATGGTTCATATTAGATTTGAAGGACGTTCTTATGATGTTACAGAAAATCAATTAGGCATCAGAGAAAATATGACTGAAAATACTATTAAAGAACGCCTTGCTCAATATTTTGATGTGGGTAAAGAACGCTTTAATTCCTATGTTTTAGACCATCGTCCCAGTGGAGATTTAATTGTTCGTCCCGAAGCAGTTTACGGTTAAATAAAACCTCCTTATTAATAGGAATATCTTATTATCAAAATAATTGGGTCTAAAACCCCGCCTTGATCGGCGAAACGTTTTTGGAGCGTTGCTCTAATCCCCGTTACAAAAACAAATTCTGACTTCGTTATGTTCCGCACCCTAACTGGTAAAGCGTACATACATTTTGGTCTACTAAACCAAAGGTTATAGGTTCGACTCCTATCATTCCCACTATTTTTAGGGAATGTAGCTCAATGGATAGAGCATTAGTGTCAAACGCTTTATTGACTTGTGCGGAACATATTAATAGTAGTTAAAATTTCACTTCGTGCCCTAACTGAGAAAGCTTACATACTAGCTCATTGGTAGAGCATTTGTCTCAAGAACAAAGTGTAGCAGGTTCAATTCCTGTGTATGAACAAACAGCTTTTTTGACTTGCACGAGGTGATTTTTAACTATTTTAATAAAAATAAAAAATACAAAATTAAACTTTTACTGATAACTGATAACTGAAATAACTTCGCACCCCAACCTATCAAGTATACATACTTTATCTAACGGTCCTAAGGTAGCGATGTTCGGGCGACCGAAATAGCGAAGCTTTTTAAGTCTCTCTGAGATAAAATTAGCGAGTTCACTGTCATGTGAAAAAACTGATAAGAACGGCCGTAACCGTATTCATTACTTTTTCGACTTGTGCGAAGTAATTTTTAACTATTTGATTTAACTATTTGAAAAAATAAATAAGTAAAAAAATTTGAATTTTCACCATTATAAATTTTTATGAAAACGTTAGTAACTCGCTCCTATCAAGGTGAAACGGATCTAGAAGCGATCGCTGAATTTTTCCAAATTTGTGAAACAGTCGATCGCTTAGATGAATGGGTATCTGTTTCGGATCTGCGACAAGAATTTAACGATCCAGATGTAGATAAAGATCGTGACATTCGTCTTTGGGAAGATGGAAAAGGTAAACTCATTGGTTTTGGGAAGCTATTAATACAAGAGTCAATTGATGCTTTTCTCTTTTTTAGAGTCCATCCCACTGTTAGAGGTGAAGGTATAGAACAAGAAATCATTAGGTGGGGTGAAGCACGAATAAAAGAAGTCACTAGAGATAAGAGTGTATATGCCAAGTTTCGATCGCCTGTTCGCGATACTCAAACCGAACGCATTGCAT
>NZ_JAAHGU010000145.1:0-17636 GCF_010692685.1 Okeania sp. SIO2F5
ATTATCTCTCCCCAAATCTTCCCTCTTAACCTTTTCTCTCTTACCTTCTGTCTCCTGTCTCCAGTATAGCTGTCTCCTAGTCAAAAAAACTTGATATTTATATGAAGATACGGTTAGGGGTTCTATATTGTTGGGGACTAGCTTTCTCACCTAACGGGTTGGCAAGAGGGTGCAGTTGCTTCAGCTCTGAATGCAGTCTGTCAGATTGCAGACCCAATGTATCGCGTTCCTGATATTGACCTCCTTCCAGATACGCGCTTGACTGTGGAAGGTGCATTTTGGGCTACTCTGCCTGCTTATGTTTGATTGACTCCCAAGAGAAATGGCTGAAAAATGCACTAAAAAGCGTTAGCTCCGCCTACCAAAAAGCTAATTTGGCTAACGTTCCGGTGGATACTTATCTCTTTGGTCATTCTTTAGGTGGGTTGTTTGCTCTGAGTTGGGCTTATTATATTGAACAAGAACATCTTCCTGAGAACCTGTTACCCCAGCAGGTGCTTGTGGCAGATCCGCTTCCCAATACCAGTGTGGCCAATATACCCGGGGAATTGGGGGATTTGATTACAGCGCTTTTGAGATGAATAAACCACAATGTTCAAACATTCCCCATGGCATCATCTTCAGTAATTTGAGCGATGTAGCTGCCGCACTTGCTCCGCCAACGCTTCGCTGATAACTCGATCTAATTGTTCCTGAGGAAAGAGCTTGACGAGAACCGAGAAACTCTTTAAATTTTGACCAACATAGTTCAATGGGTGACAAATCTAGTGAGTATGCAGGTAAGAACATTAACTTGGCTCCTCTATACGGAAATTAACTCTTGAATTCTAGAACCTTTGTGGACACTTAAATTATCCATCAGTACAATTGCCCAAGCGCCATAGTTGAGGTACTAAAATCTGCTTTATATATGTTTCAAATACATTTCTATTTGTACTACCAATTACTGTCATTGATGCAATTAGACCATCTAGACTTAAAGCTCCTAAAACACTTGTATTCTTACCTTGATTTCTAGGGGCATTGGTAACTACTCTCTCTCCTACTTTTGCTGGACCATCAAGACGAGTCATATCATGTTCGGTTGAATACTTATAATATCTGTGGACTAAAAGCAGAAGGCAGAGGGCAGCTATGCTGAAGGGAAAGAGCAAGGTTAGAAGGCAGAAGGTTTATTATAACTGATTATCCGCAATTCGTAGCTCCCCCGGAGGGGAACATGATATCATCCCTAAATTAACCCCTGATTCGTCAACAAAAACCAAATTATTTATGTCTACTAAATCAGCGCCATTTTCCATACTCATAGCGTTTTTGTTTAATATCTTCTCTCTCTTGTTCTGAAGCATAAAGACTTTTTTTTTCTACTTATATTGAATTTTTTGAAAATTTGATACATTGTTGATACACTCACTTTGACTCCGGTTCTAATTTCTAAATATTCCCATAACTCACAAAGTAAAATATCCGGTTTTTGTTGGATTTGCTGCGCTCATTAAAGAATCAAAATTGCCATCAATTTTAATCTTTGGTCCTCCTCCATGTTGCTTTGGATTTACAGTTCCTGTGGTTCTATAATGCCTTCATAAATTACGGACAAAACTCAAGCTAACTTGAAATCTTTGCGCTATTTGACGTTGAGAACCTTCTTGATTTTGATCGGCTCTAATCACACGAAGACGTAAATAAGCGTGAATATGGTCTGGCCATTTTTCAGGATTGGCGTTGGCGGAGCAAGTGCGACAGCTACATCGCTCTAGATAACTATATTTGTGTTTAGTTATATTTTACAATTAACGTGGTTCACCCATATGAAAAGTGCTGTAAGAAAATTACCGATGATGTGGATGTTAAAGTAACTGGAACCACACAAAACCTGAATATTCAAAACTATCACCTGGGCAAATTTATGCGGGAGTTCTCAAAAATAGGCTTTGATGCTTTACAGGAAGTTCAGCAGTCTGATGGGGATACAATTTGGGCTATGGATATGGTAATCGACAATCAAGATTTCAACTTTTACCTGAGTAAGGCTGAGATTCTTAATACGATAACTTTGGCGGAAGTTCAAAGCGAACAACAAATTGACGAAATAACCTCAAAGTACAAAATTGAGAAAGATAGGAGTTATATCATCATTGATGGTAAAAAATATTGGCGTTGGTAAATTAGGGTATGATATTTCCAAAAAGTCCTTATAGAAACCATTTAGGTTCTCGAAGAAATTAGGCGATCGCCACTAATCTCTTCAACATCAGCCTGACAAAACAAACATTAATTTTGGTGGCACCATGAGCAAGAGTTGTTTTCCTGCCGAATGCTGCGCAAACAACATTTTTTACTAAACTTTTACATCTTTCCATCCAGGAATTGGTTCTTTCTATCACCCACCTAGCTGTGACGGGTACAAATCCTGTTTTGCCTTGTTGATTCTTTTGAGCTTTTGATGGTTTAGGCTACAGTTTCAAGGGAATCTTCGTCATAATTGCCGGAGCAACTTTTTTCAACTCCTCCATAATTTTTTGAGGATGATATCCATTATCCAGTAGAATGGTGATTTTCGGAATGTTAACTGGCTGGGATTTAAAGTAGTCGATATTATTTGAGAACATCTCAATTAATCCGACATGATCACAGACCGATGCTTTGGTGCAATGGACAAAAAAAGCGCACCGCCCGCTCTGAGGAAACCTCAGAGTAAGGACGGAGCAAGAAGGAAAACCGAGAGTATCGACGGCTAGATGCCGTTTAATTCCATTGGTGGCTAATTCAAAACAACACCCCTTGGACTCTAAACTGTCATTACAAGTATTTTTCACGGCTTGGGAATCAATGATCATTAAAGTTGTCTATTTGCCTTTTTTTTACCTGTTGACCTATTTGAGCGTACAGGATATCCCTAATATTCTCAATTAGTCCTTCTTCCCTCCACTGTTGATCACGCCAAAATACTGTGGAGGTTGGCGGTAAATCAAGTATTACCCAGTAAGCGTCACCGTGGGGTTGGCCAAGAAACTGGTGATACAAGTTATATTGAACGATTCAATCATACTTGACGTCAAAGAGTTTCCAGCTGAGTAAGTAAAACTTGATCATTCTCAAAATCTCTCGACAATCATATTGGTGCAATTTGGTATTTTGTTGATCACTATAATGCTAGTTTAATCACTTAGATCATTACTATGCATTACTACCCGAAAAAGATATAGACTTTTTGTAAAAGTAGGGAATAGGTATGGAGGGAACAGGGAAGATATTTTTAGGAGAAAAACACGGAAAATGATTTTTTGAGTTATTACACTCTAGTTTATAGTAAATAAAGGGCAAGTTTATTTTCTGGAGATGTCTATCATACAATTATCTACCAAAATCAGGAAAAATTACTAAATTGACAAATTAATACTAATTGTGATAAAAAACTATTTTGTACACTGATAACTGATAACTGTTAACTGAAATGACATCCCTAACTCCTGAGCAATACAAACAGAAAATGCAGCGCCGCAAAGAAGTACAAGAACAACGAGTATCTCAAGCTGCTCTGGAAAAAGGCTTAGTTATTGTCAATACTGGTAACGGTAAAGGCAAAACTACAGCAGCATTGGGTATGGTGATGCGCTCCTTGGGTCATGGTTATCGAGTGGCAATAGTTCAATTTATTAAAGGTGCTTGGGAACCCGCAGAAAAAGCAGTGTTTACTAAATGGGGCGAACAAATATCTTTTCATGCTTTAGGTGAAGGGTTTACTTGGGAGACTCAAGACCGCGATCGCGATATTCAAAAAGTTTATGAAGCTTGGAATTTGGCTTTGTCTTATATCCGCAACCCAGAGTTTAAATTAGTATTACTTGATGAGGTGAATGTTAGTTTGAAATTGGGTTATTTAAAGTTAGAAGATTTGTTAACTGGGTTAGAAGAGAAACCTGAAGATTCTCATGTTATTCTTACAGGTAGGGGTGCCCCTCCAGAATTAATTGAAAGGGCGGATTTAGTTACAGAAATGAAAATGATTAAGCATCCTTTTAGAGAGCAAGGTGTGAGGGCGCAACCTGGTATTGAGTATTAATATTAGTAGGAACAAAGAATTAGTTAAAATGGCAAACTTTAGATTCGATTAAAATCTTAATCAGCATAAATTAGTTTTGTTCCCGATAATGTGAAATAATTGCTGAATAATTGCTGAATTATTACCAAATAATTAAGGTTTAAACCCTCTCCTTCTTATAAAGGAGAAAAAAGAAAAAATTTTCCTTAAACGTCAATCCTCTTCCTTTCAAAAAGAGGTAATTACTAATTATTAATTATTAATTATTAGTTATTGAATATAGCTTCCAAGTTTTAAGTCCATAAAATCTAACTTTTGAGCTTTGAGTTTTAACAACAAGTATTACCAAGCCAAATTTTGATAGTTAGTTTGGCAAGTATTTAATATCCTGGCATCATTCTCACTAACTTGATTTATGGGGTAATATTTCTCTAAATCTACTATGTAGTCAGAAGCAGTATTATCATAACTATCTACAACTTTTACATCTAAGCTATTTTGCTTATAAAATCCATAAAAGCAATAAAAAGCTGAATGGGGTAGATAAAGAGCGCCTATTACCTTACCATTTTCTAACTGAAATACAAAATACTCATTCTGAATTTTCTCTGGTTGAGAAGACTGACCAAAAAGGTAAATTCCATCACTGAGCAATGTACGATCTTCATTTGTTTGTGAGGAAAACTTTGGTCTTTCTTCCTTGAATTTAAGAGAAATAGTTTTATACTGTACTATTGGCCTATTTGCTGTACTATAGGTCAATATTAAGTAGGTGGCGATCGCCACTAACCTAAAAATCACGAATATTACTTAGTTATTATCTACATCATTATCATATCTGTAGAAAAGGATAAAAATCTATTTTTTAACAAATTGTGTTAGTTTCTCAACTGTTAACAAAAGTTATTTCTTCCAATAGTTACTAAAGGTAGATAATAAATCAAAAAAAATCCTTGTAGAGATAATCATTAAAAATAACTATCTCTACAAGGAACGATCAAAATTTGATATTGACAATAGAGGGATCGATTTTAGGCAGATTTTAATACCTAACTAGCGACATATTCCCGCACCTTAGCTTGACGACGACGCAAATGGGCCAGAGCTTGATGTTCTAGTTGACGGACTCGCTCGCGACTAAGTTGTAGTCTCTCTCCCACTTTAGCCAAAGACATTTCTCTACCATCCTCAAGACCAAAACGTAATATTAATACACGACGTTGTTGATCGGTCAATTCTCCTAGTAGAGTATTTAAGTCTTGGCGCAACAACTCACGAGTAATATAGTCATCTGGAGAAGATGCTTCGTCCTCTAAAAGTTCTTGCAGTTCAGTGTCCTGATTATCTCCTACTCGTAAATCCAACGATATGGGATGGCGGGCCATCAAGAGATATTCTCTAATTTGAGAAGGTTCTAGTTCTAAAGCTTCAGCAATTTCAGAAGGAGTTGGGGTACGACCCAAACTTTGAATTAGTTCTCTCTGAACTCTTTTGATTTTGTTGAGCTTTTCAGTAATGTGAATAGGTAAGCGAATAGTACGAGCTTGTTGTGCGATCGCTCTGGTAATTGCTTGACGTATCCACCAGTAAGCATAAGTAGAAAATTTGTAACCTCGCATGGGGTCAAATTTTTCGACTCCTCGCTCTAAACCTAAAGTACCTTCTTGAATAAGATCCAAGAATTCCATATTTCGTTTTTGGTACTTTTTAGCGATCGCTACTACTAAGCGAAGGTTAGCTTCAATCATTTTTTGCTTGGCACGGCGACCATGCTTTATTGTTTGGTTTAGTGCTTCTTCACTTAACTGTAAAAATTCTGCCCATTCTTCCTGAGTTGCTGCTCTGTCTAGCTTCTCCTCTAATTTTTCCTTTGACTCCAAAAGTTGCATCATGTACTTAACTTTCTTGCCATACACAATTTCTTCCTCACGAGTCAGAAGTGGTACACGGCCAATCTCATGTAGATAAGTACGAACTGTATCCATTGAGGAGTAGGAGCGAGGACTTGATTTGCTTGTCTTTTGAGTTTTCTTCTTTTCTTGATTTAGTGTTGACATTTTTCATAAACTCCTTATTTTAAATATCGCAGTAGTTATTGTGTGTTCCTACAATGGGAAGAATTTGAGATACAACTACATGAGAATAGGCTTTCCCATCCCTACACATATGCCATCAAGTGGTCATTTCAGTTATCAGTTAGCTTCCTGGGTCGGAGCTGCGGACTTCAGTACCTCTACAATAAGGAGGCTTGAGATCGGGAATATTCTCTTTTCTCTTGGTCGATTCGCTGAATGGACTTATAAGGTAAATTTTATTTTTACATTATTTACATTGACAATAATTATACTTTATTTCCTCTATTAAAGTAAACTCAGTATGAGTCCGCTTTTCTTCTTTGTAATACAAATCTAGAGTAAATTTAAAGGCGAAATGTTCATCTTAATAAGTAGAAATTTTAATTTGTCCTTAAAACTACTAGTAGATTAGATTAACTGCAATCTATCCTTAACCATTTCCGCAAAACTTTGGTAATATTATTATTTAAGTTATTTCTCATACATCGATAATGGCTCAACCAGCTCCTAACAGGCAACTCTCAGAACATAGAGATAACCGAACTATTCTCCGCATTTGACAAAAGGCAATCATAATTCGTCTGTTTGTACCTTTTATTAGCATCTCTTGAGAAATACCACCTAAAAACTATAGATTTTTTAACTATAATTATTCTCTAATTATGTATTACATTATAGCACAAAAAGCTGATTTTTGCATCAATCAAAAAAGATAACTTAGCTTTGATTGAGTTATGGCGGTTTTCACATAGATAGACTATAGTGGCCAAAGCATTTTTCTACTCCCTCTCTTGGTCGCCGTTCCCATGGCGTTTGCTAGCGCACAACTACGTTAACGCTGAACGTCCTGGAGGGACAGGAGACCTCACCGGGTTCCTACCGCTTGTGTCTGTCGCCGACGCGGGGCAGCACCGCTATATCATGTCCGGTTGAACAGTTATAAATAAATGACAGAGGAGTCAGGAGGTAAGAAAGAAGCAATAAAGAAGAAGAAAAAAAGAATAAAGAGGAGGAAAAGGAGAAAGTTTTTTTATCACTAATTATCCGGACATGATATTACTCACTACTCCCGATTGCAAAAAGAATTTTGTAGTCTACATTAAATTATCCGGACATGATATTACTCACTACTCCCGCTTGCAAAAAGAATTTTGTAGTCTACATTAAATGAAAAATGCTGTAACTTTTTTGTGCTCTTTTGACTCTATTGTCATGTAGGCCATATTGGGTGTAGATTTGAGAGCGAGAATTAATTCATCGAACCTCGCTCTATCAATTTAAATCTTGCAACATTTCCTGATAGGTAATAATTTTCAACGGGACACAATATTACTGTGCCTCTAAAAAGTCGATCTTTATCCTTATGCTTTATGGATTTAATATCAAATCCTGTAGCATTGGTATAAATTCGTTAGGTGATAGGAGTCGCCTCTTCAGGAGGGATAAAGATAAAACAAGATTTAGTAACATTTGAAGATGGACATTTTTTTATGCCTAACTTAACATAATACCTCACACCTCACCCGTGATGCCAATGGGGTTTGTGGGCTTAAAATTCCCATTGACTGCTTACAGACTACTGTAGATTCCCCTAGGAACGGGTTCTAAGTGACTATTGACTACTTCTTTCTACTTCCTCAATGATGATTTTTAGTATAGCAATAGACAGATAGGTTAGGACTTATACTGATAATGGTCTTTAGACAGGGAAATATTTTTCCTACTGTTTCCTGTTCCCAGATCCGGTGTTTCCTGCTTTTTTTAGAAAAAGCTTCCTCAATCAGGAAACTCATTGATTGACGGATCTCCTGCCACAATTGGATCGCCTACAGTAACTCCTAATCTGACTGGAGCAAGACTAATAAAACCATCAGGGACACTTGCATTTAAAGAAAAACCTCCAACAGGAATAATAGGTAGCTCTGTATAAGTCAGACGCAATAGATATTGAAACTCTGGTGCTAAAGTTAACTCCGCAGGAACACTTATAGGAGTATTGGTTCCTGGTGAAAGAATTGTTACATCTGATGGCGCTCCCGGTCCAATTATAGCATTGACACCACCACCACCATTATCGTTAGCTGCAACTAAAATAGCTTGTTGGTTAGCCTCAAGCACAGGAGTATTTGGGGGCAGTTGATAAACTTCTAATAAGGGGTCAAAACCACTATTTATACCAGTAAGATCGATTGTTAATGGAGTACCTGGTGTAGCATTTAATAGAAAATCCTCTTTAAAAACGAAACTTGTGTCTTCACGATTTCTCACAACTTCATCACTTCCATCTATCTGTCCATCAAAACTGATGATTTGTGGTATTGGATTAGAGTTTGGGGGTGGTGGAACTGGGTTAGGGTTTGCTGGAACTGGTGGTTGAGGATTTGGGGGTGGTGGAGTTGGTTGAGGATTTGGGGGTGGTGGAGTTGGTTGAGGATTTGGGGGTGGCGGAGGACTAATGTTTGCACTTGCTGGAAATAGGGTTAAATCATAGTTACTGGTAATACCAGGAGCAGTTTGGAAAACATTAATAAAATATTCGCCGGGGGTAAAGAAGGGTGCCTGAAATGCCTCATTTGATGACCCCAGGTTGTTACCACTGGCAATTAAGTTACCATTGCTATCTAATACTTCTACATCAAGATTGCCAGTAATATTTTGTAAGGCAACTCCTGAAGTTATGGGTTGCTCAACTGTAACGCGATAGTAGTCTACAGTGTCAAAATCATTAATTGTCGCCGAGCGAGTTATGGGTATTTCGGGAAATATACTACCTAAAGGAGTGGCCGTGTTTATACTATTGTTAGTATTATCGGTAAAACCAGGAGGATTTACTGGCGGATTTATGGGAGGGTTTACTGGTGGATTTACTGGTGGGTTGATGGGCGGATTTATTGGTGGGTTGTTGGAACTAATAGAGGCTAAATCAAGTTGATAATTTGTACCTCCTAGAGCAAAATCATTCAGTGGTTGAAACACTAATACTTGATAGTTACCAGGATTGAGAGGAATGGTAAAATTTTCTGGGGTAGAAAGTGGTTGACTTCCTGCTCCACCAGGAATAGGATTTCCATTACTATCATTTACTATGATATCCGCACTGGTGATAATATCGAACAAGTTAACCTCTAATAATTGAGGTTCATTGATAGTAATATCATAAGAATCAAAGCCATCTGTTGCTCCTAAAGTGCCGAATAATGAAACGGTAAATCCTGGTACAAGATTAATTTGATTAGAATCAATTTGAAGTGCTGAAATTTCTGCCATTGTTGATGTTTTTTTTACATTATGTTGATGAATTCTCAAGTTTTTTAGGCATTTGCAAATTCTTTTAAACTTAAGAAGCTACTATTATTATAAGACTTTTTTCTTGTTAAAAAGGTTTCATGGGGAGGTGGGGAGATGGGGAGATGGGGAGATGGGGAGATGGGGAGATGGAGAGATGGGGAGATGGGGAGATGGGGAGATGGGGAGGTGGTAATCAAACATAGCATTACTATTAGACATCTCCAAAAATCCAAAATCAAATCAATTATTAACCATAAATTATCAATTACTCCCCTCCTGGGAGGGGTTAGGGGTGGGTTCCCTGTTCTCTGTTCCCTCTTTTCTGGAGATGTCTATTCATAAATGGTATTAAAAATCTTACGTTGTCTGATTTTTTCTTCTTCCTTCTTCCTTCTTCCTTCTTCCTTTTACAGCATTTTTTCCACTACTTCTGTTGCTAAACCAAAGGATAAAGTCATACCTGCTCCACTCAAGGCGTTAATAATTGTGACTCCCGTTTCTGGTTGAGTGATAAATTCAGTTTTGCCTGGAAGTTTGGCATAAACTCCATGCCAAGTTTCGGTAATTTCTAACTCAGGAACCTGAGCAAATTTTTTCAAGTAATCTAATATATATTGATTGATTTGTACTCGGTCGAAAGGTTCTGGGTTCAAACCGTATTCATGGGAATCACCAATAATTAATTCACCTGCTGCATTTTGTGACATCATTACATGAATTCCCCACTCAGGAAAATGGGGAGTTTCTGTTTCAATTCTGGTTTTGAGTGTTGCTAAAGAAGGACAATGAGCAAAAGAAGTGTAATGAGTCAAGGTTAACCCACCACATAATGCCACACCAGCACGCCAATTTTCAGGTTGAGGTACTGTTCGCATCATTTGTAATTTTACTTTCGTTATTCCACTGTTAGCAAAAGTATCAGGATATAAAGTTTCAAAGTCAACCCCACTACAAACAAAAATACGATCTGCTTGCCATTTTTCTCCACTTGCTATCAGATAAGGATGGGAAATTTCTGTGACAACTGTGCCGAATTTGAATTCAACATTGTATTCTGCTGATAAAAAACCAGGTATTTTTTTGATTGCTTCTCTGGGGTCAACTATTATTTCTGTTGCGCTCCACAATGCTCCTAATAAACCGTCAGTAATTACGGCAGGAGTTTTTTCTGCTACTTGCTCGGGTGTGAGCAAAGCTAATGTCTCTTGTTCTTGTTGAGTTGTAGTTTCTATGAATTCCTTGATTACTTGTAGTTCATCTTCTCGGTAGGCAAGATGTAGGGAACCGCATCGGTCTAAATGAAAACCTGCTTTTGCTCCGACTTCTAACCAAATTTCTCTTGACTTGAGAGCGCGATCGCGTAATTCTCCATATGGCTGTCCAATTGGCCAAATCATACCAAAGTTACGAATAGATGCTCCTACTGCATAAGGATTTCTTTCAAAGACTACTACTTTGAGACCAAGTTTGGCAACTGCTAAAGCGTGAGCTAAACCAACGATACCTGCACCGACAACGATAACATCTGCTTGATGAATTTGAGTCATATTTTATTTCCTACTTATATGGTATCTGGATAATTAGTTATTGTATGATGAGAGGAGTAAGGAGTCAGGAGTCAGTAGGAAGAAAGGATGAAAGTTGGAATTATCTGGGGATATTCTGGCATTTTATGTCTGCATTGAATGGAAGTAGAAAGTGCGATAACTGTATAACCGGATTTTATATTATTCTAATAAATGTGCAATAGACATCTGGTAAAAATCAAAAATAAAATCAATTCTCACACAGAAATTATCAATTATTTCTCCCTACTGCCTACTGCCTACTGCCTACTACCTACTGCCTACTGTCTACTCCCTATGCATGGAGGAGGTGTCTAATTTTGTCTTTTAACTCTAAGAGCGAATTGAGTAATCCATCATTGCGGTATTGTGCTAATTGTTCTTTTGTATGAGTACCATTTGTTACACCAAAAGTATATAAACAATTAGCATTAATCCCTGCTTCTAAGTCAGAAGGAGTATCCCCAATTTTAATGACAGTTTGTGAGTCTTTTATCCCTAGTTTATACATGGCTTTTTGAATCATGTAAGGTGTCGGGCGACCTTCATTATTATAAATTTCTGTGGGAGTAATAGAGGCTTGAATAATTGATTTTTTGTCTCCAATATAATCACTATTTAACTTTTTGTCCCATTCTAAACGGTGTAAAATAATGTTAGTTACTTCTCGATAAAATCCAGTTGTTAAAGCAATTTTTATATTTTGCGATCGCAACCAAGTAAAAATTTCTAAGCACCCCTTTGTTGGTTCGATAAACTGAGTTTTATAGTGATTTTCCAGGATTTCTTTGAATTTAGTAAAAGAAGTTTCAACTTTAGCAGGATAATCAGGATGTTCTTGACCTATTTGTGCTTGCCAAAGTGTTTCAAAAACTAATTTTTTCGACCATCCCATCATTGAATTAACGCGTTCTGGTTTTGCATCAAGTCCTGTAGTTGCAGCAGCTTCTAAAAAACAATTTTGGACTTCATTTTGGTCTTTGACAGTCGTACCTGCCATATCAAAGACTACTAATTTAACTTTTGGCATAAGTAAATTTTTGGGAATTAATATAAACACTATAATAGACATTTACAGGGAAAATAGAACAGGGAAAAGGGGGAAATAATTGATGATCTATCATCATAATTGATTTGATTTTTTATTTTTGAAGATATCTAATATAAATTTCCATAAATTACATAAGCCTTTTTTTTAATCGTTGTTTTATAGAGATGTCTTCATAAAAGTCTCTTGATTAATTTTTCATTTAAAGTTATAGCAGATGATATCTAAAAATAAGTAAGCATTCAGCTATAAGCTGTCAGCTATAAGCTTTTATGAGGGGATCTTAATATATAGACTTTAAAGGCCTTTTATATTAAAATTTAATTCTTATTCAATTAGTAAAGCTTTTATCTATAACTAAAAAGAAGCAATAGCTGATGGCTGATAGCTGACGGCTGTTTGCGCAGCATTCCGGAGGAAATGCTTACAAAAATAAGATATTGGTAAAACTGATAAGTAATATTAAACTTGTCAAATGAAATGGCAAATTTTGTTCATTCTATTATCCATTAGATGCTTAATCTGTTAATATTATCTTTGTCTATTATAAATTTAACAACCAACAGTTGCTTCGGTGTCTATAATTGTTTGGGAATAGTTAAAGGTAAAGGATAGTAGCTTCTTTTAGCATCCTCATCCACTTTTATCTTCTTCCTTCTTTCTTCCCTGCTGACTCCTGACTCCTGACTCCTGACTCCCCCGTCATTTTATTTATAAGTAATCAACCGGACATGGACATAATATAACTACTAATTCAAAGCTACAATATTTAAGGTTCAATTTTTTGTCCAATGTATCAAAGGTCTAAAAAAATTACTAATTATGACGAATCTGCCAGAGTTTTTTAACCAACGTTATCAAGTTCAACAAGAACTAGGTTGTAATCCAAATGGAGGTCGCATTACTTATTTATCAACTGATACTACGACAAAAACACCTGTTGTAACTAAACAATATCAATTTGCCAATTGGGCAGAATATGATAGTTATCATCGAGAAATTGAACTACTCCAACAACTCAATCATTCTAGTATTCCACGTTATCTAGATTCATTTGAAACAGAAAATGGCTTTTGCTTAGTACAAGAGTACAAAAATGCCCCCTCTCTTGACCCAACAAAGCATTGGACAGTAGCAGAAATTAAACAAATTGCTCAATCAGTATTAGAAGTTTTAGTTTACCTACAACAACAAGTACCACCAATTATTCATCGGGATATTAAACCAGAAAATATCTTAGTTGAACGCAACGTTACTCAACTAAAAGTTTACCTGGTAGATTTTGGATTTGCCCGCAGTGGGTATGGTAATGTAGCAATTAGTAGTGCAGTCAAAGGCACTTTAGGATTTATGCCACCAGAACAATTGTTCAACAGGGAACTCACAAAAGCATCAGATTTGTACAGTTTAGGTGCAACTTTAATCTGTTTATTAACTAATACAAAATCCAGTGAAATCGGCAAATTAGTTGATGATAGCTATCGAATTAATTTTAAGAAATTACTGCCAAAACTAGAACCAGCATTTGTTAATTGGCTAAAAAAAATGCTGGAACCAAATTCAAAACATCGCTTCCCCAATGCTGATATTGCTCTCCACACGCTGAAATCTATTGATAATGCAGAAAATATGAAAACTCAAACAATGCAATTTGGCAGGAAAAAAACTACAAAAATATTTGCTGGAGTAGCAACAATTAGTTTGTTCCTAATAGCATTTTCTAGTACCATGGCAGCACTAACAACCTGGGGTGAAAATAAATGGTTAAATTCTCGGATAGAGCTAGAAATATCTCGTTCTAATGCGAGAAAGCAGCATTTGCAGCAAGTTTTATTGCAAACAGGTCAGTGTCCTCGGTGTGAGTTAAACAATGTTAACTTAGCTTATGCAAACTTAAAAAATGTCAACCTCAAAGATGCTAGTCTAGAAGGTGCCGATCTCAATAATGCTAACCTCGAAGATGCCGATCTATGGAAAGCAACTTTGGGAGGTATTAACCTATCATCTGCTAATTTATCAAATGCTGACTTGAGAGGTGCTAAACTCAGATACGCAAATTTACAGTCTGCTAATCTAGGGTATGCTAATCTAGGGTATGCTAATCTGTGGAATGTGAACCTGAGTCAAGCAAATCTTCGAGATACTAATTTGTGGGGAGCTAACCTTGGTTATGCCAAGCTAGAAAATGCTAACCTGAAAAATGCTAAACTCAGATACGCAAATTTATTTAGTGCTGAGTTAGAGAATGCCGATCTCGAAAATGCGAATTTGAAGAATGCCAAATTAGATGGTGTTAATCTCAAAGGTGCTAAGTTAAAACAGGCTAATCTTAAAGATGCTATACTCGCAGGATACAAAGGTCATGGTTATCGCAGCGTGAATTTAGAAAATGCCGATCTCGAAAGTGCTAATCTCGAAGGTAGTAATCTCAAAAATGCTAATTTACTGGGTGCCTACTTGAAGAATGCTAATCTTAGGGAAGCTTCTCTCGAAGGTGCGGACTTACGGGGTGCAAATCTTACGAATGCTAATCTCAGCAAAGCCTATTTACGAGGTGCGAATCTTCGTGGTGTCAACCTTCGCGGTGCTAAACTGGACACTGCAAATTTCCGAGATACTGACCTTAAAGGTGCAATCATGCCTGACGGTAGTATTCATCCTTAATTATCATTATAATGTTTGCTTAATTAGTTATCAAAAAACTACTCCATCTATTCTTTATTATAGCAGAAGGAAGAAGGAAGAAGGCGTTTAGTTATCTAGGAAAGAAGAAAAAATCTAGCGTTGCCTGAGTTTTAAGCTTTTGATATGTCCTCACCTTTCCTTCCACTGCTATACCAGTTTTTTATACCGCATTTTTCAAGATAGTAAGGTACAGTTTTCTATTAAAATCTATTCTTTTGTTTGTGTTGTCTAATACTTCAGCATTTTGTACCTGATCAAACAGCAAACTGCTATAAGTATTAGAGTTGTTGGGAATTAAGCACAAAAAATGGCTAAAACCCTTATCAGTCAAAGTTTATAGCTATTTTCAAATGTAAAATCCTGAAAGCTTTATACAGTAAGCTTTTGAGCATTTTAAATTTTTATTTCCCAACAACTCTATTAAATCGAATATAATACCAATTTGATAAATATTTGCTACAAATAATATCAAATCCGGTAGCATGGGTGTAATTAGATGGGGAGATGGGGAGATGGGGAGATGGGGACCCACCCCTAACCCCTCCCAGGAGGGGAATTTGGGGAGATGGGGACCCACCCCTAACCCCTCCCAGGAGGGGAATTTGGGGAGATGGGGAGATCGAGAAATATTTGGTAATGGTTGAAGATGGAACATTTTTTTATACCGAATTAAACGGATTTGATATAACTAGGTTATTTCTTAGGAGTCACTCCTCAGGTAGGGGAACTGTCGGATTGGCGACGTACAGAATAAATAGCTTTGATACCATTTATTAGGTCGGAATTTATCTTTTTTGAGTTGTGAGATATTGTAGATTTTAGGAAACAGGGAACAGGGAATAGGCAATGAGAAATACTGAAGCAATAAAATTATCGCGAATGATTTAGGATTACTATAATTAAGATTAATTAATATATTGATTATTAGGGTTATCCTAGAAAACAAATGTTGAAAAAAGGGAACAAGTAAAAGGGGAATAATGAAATATTTTTTATCTATTTTTTGATATTTTTACAAATTACTTATAATGACCATATTAGGAGTATTTAATCATCTAAATTAATTCATATTTAAGCATTTTCATTATATTTCGAGCATCCCCTACATATTTATATAAATTACTTATTTCTACAGCTTTCAATAAATTTAATTAAATGTTTGTGAAATTCTTCCGTTTCTTTCATATAACAAGCATGACCAGCATTAGTTAGAATAACTTTTTGAGAATTTGGCATTAGTTTTACTAACAGATCTGCTTGTACTACAGGAACTATGCGGTCCTGACTTCCCCAAATAGCTAATGTGGGTAATTCAATTCCTTCTAATTGATTCTGGAAACGTTGAATTCCCACGGTCGCAATCGCGACAAAACCTGCTAATTTATCTCCATGATTAATCACAAAAGGTAAGCTATAACTTCCACTCATAGAAGGAGATACTAAAACTGGAAAATTTAATTTTAAAATATTTAATAATTCTAGTAAAAAACTTAAGCTAGAAACAGATGTTCTTTTAGAACGACCATACCCGGGAATATCTACAGCAACTGCTCGATAACCTGTCATAGCTAAAAGTTCAAGAGTCCCAATTTCTTGCCATGTCTGAGCGCTAAAACTTGCCCCATGTAACAAAAGTACACTAACCGAATTTGTTGGGCCTGTTTCAAGATAATGAATCCGAGCGTTTTCCAGATTCAGATATTGAGAATTAATATTGGTATTCATAGTTTGATTAATGATAATTTCATTATCTTACAGTAGTTTGTAATACCAATTTCATAAAATATTGCTACATTCATGGAAGAATGAGCACCGGAACTAGGAGTAGGGAGAGGGAGTAGAGAAAGAGAAGTATAGTAAGCATTTCCTACGGAATGCTGCGCAAACAGCTATTAGCAGTCAGCTATCAGCAATTAGTAATGAATAATTACTTCTAAGATTGAGTCCGGGGACTTTGGCAGTAACTTTTTATTCTTTCTCAATTTCAAAGGTTGTTTTTACCTTTCCCAAAATTAATAGCTGATAGCGAATAGCTGATGGCTAAATGCTCTTACGAAGTATATGAAAAAAGATACTTTAAATCTAAATTATTCGGTAAAAATCTGACAAATTTCTGTGGATAAACTTTGATAACGATCGTCAGTAAAAACAGGAACTGAGTTAGTAATATTAATTGGTCTAACTAGCTCTATCCAGGAACGACAGCTTCCATATTCACGACGATAAAAAAAATCACAGCTTCGGGAAAGTTTATAAGTTCTTAAAAGTAAAATATACAGTGGTTGTTGAGGTTTCCATTTTAGGCGATCGCTGACAAATTTTTCATTCCAAATATGATAAACAAACAACTTATTTAAGATAGATTCATCACTCACTGGCAAAATATGAGTAATCTCAGCAAAACTACTAATTTTTATCTTCTCAGGATGCCAACCTGAATCTACAACTTGCACCTGATTTACATATTCTGGCTTAAGTAAATCTGGCTGTTGATGTTCAAAAGTTGGATAGAGTAATACCTGTTTATACGCAACACAAAAACGACCGCCCTGTTCCTGAATACCACCCTTTCTTAACAACATAATTGTGTTGCCTTTTTCTAAAGTATTAATAGCAATATTCCACTCCTTAAGAGCAGCAGTAATAGTTTCCATAATTACCTATTTCTAGCAATTGATAGTGATATACAATCTAGTTAATTATTTATTATAAAACTAACTTTCCTATTTCTGGCTCCTAGAATTATGTCAAATAGAGACTTTGGAGAAACACTATATCAGTTCAAATAAACTTTTCTGCTTTATTGAAGAAGGAGACAGGAGACAGGAGACAGGAGACAGGAGGAAAATTACATGGGGATAGTCAACGAAGGGCCGCTCCGCGTCTACGCTCCCCCAAGTAATGCGTGAACACCCCCGTTGACGGTGGGG
>NZ_JAAHGU010000146.1:0-17352 GCF_010692685.1 Okeania sp. SIO2F5
ACGCATCCTTAAAACTTTAACCTTTAGCGATCGCCTAATTTATGAAAAATACAGCTCATACAGTTACTTTTATGTTACATTATCAATATTTATGTAATATGTAAAGATGCCAGCGCTCATTGCTATAACTAGCGTAGACGGTTCTATTGTTCCTTCATTTGTGTTATCCATACGGACTTGCTCAGTCTGCATTGACCGCGAGATTAGGTATACTTTTGACCTTTTATCCCCGCTTTATGGATTGATGACCATTCTCTACCATAGGGGATATGCTTTTACTGCTTCATAAAACCGACATAAAAGGTCATATAGCGACATTTTACTGTTTACTTCCTGCTTCTATCGGAACTGTCAGCAGCACTCCGTCCACAGGCATCAACGGTCAAGCCGACCGCATGTCTTAAATTAATTGAGGCATTCAAGTCTCGGTCAATGGATAGACCACATTCTGGACAGTCATAAGTTCTGATGTTTAAAGGCATATCCTGTACATGACCACAATTAGAGCAAGTCTTAGAAGATGGAAAAAATCTGTCTACTACTACTAATTCACAGCCGTACCATTGACACTTGTATTCTAGCTGTCTTCTAAATTCATAAAATCACTATCTGCTAATTGATTTAGCTAGTTTATGGTTGGCTAACATTCCAGATACATTTAAGTCTTCAATCACAACAGTGCCGTGCTTCTTGGCTAAGTATGTTGTCAATTTATCAAGTGCATCTCTGCGGATATTAGCTACTCGTCTATTTTGTTTGGCTAGCTTGACTACTGCTTTGTACCAATTGCTTGAATGCTTAACTTTCCTACTCAGTTGTCGTTGTAACTTAGCTAGTCTGTTTTGCGCTTTTTTGTAAGGCTTAACACTCTCGAAGACTTCACCAGTACTTAGTGTTGCTAGTGTCTTAATTCCTAAATCTACACCTACAACTTCTGTAGAAGTTGAAGTTACACTCGGAGTAAATTCAAAAGCTAAACTTATATACCAATCACCAGCTTGTCTGCTGATAGTTATTTTTTGAGTTGTTGCTTCAATAGGTTCATAAGTTTTCACAATACCAAGAAAAGGTAATTTGTGACTCCATCCGTTTAATTCTATTGGCTTTCCGCAATTATCTATTGTGAATGAATCAGACCTACCTTTCTTTTTAAATCTTGGATATTTACCCAATCCTTGAAAAAACCTTTTAAATGCTTCACCCAAGTTAATAAAAGCATATTGATAAACTTTAGACGATAAGTTTTTCATCCAGGGGTAGAGGGGTTTTGTGTGATTGGTAAAAACCTCTCTAAGCTTACGGGAATTTGGCTTATAACCATCTCTGTAAGCAGCATTCCACAGACTTAAACCCCAGTTATAACACCAGCGTGAATAGCCTGCGTGTTGAGCCATCAGAGCTTTCTGTTTATTATTAAGTTTCAGCTTTGTTCTAATGGATTTCATTTCTGAGTGAGTGCAGCCTGTCTAAAAGTATGCTTAATATAGAACCCGGGTAATTAGTTATCGTATCGCTCTAGGAGTCAGGAGTCAGTCCTCAGGAGTCAGGAGAAAGAAAAGATTGAAATAGCATGAATTTTTAAATTTGTATTCAGTAGAACATCTGTATTAAGAGAAAGTAATTTTGCAATTACTGTATAACCGGATTCTATATAAATACGTATTATATCGTTATTCTCTGATTAAGTCAATGTTCCCGCACATGGAGAGTGGGACTTAAGTATCCTTGGATACTGGCTTTCACCCACATGGTTATTCAGTTGACATCTGCATAGGATTTTAAGTGCGGGACTCCGTTGGGAGGATGTCAATAAAGGGGAAATAATTAAAATTATCTCGGAATCACGGTGCAAATATTGCACGCTAAAAAACTTAACTAGCTATCAGTTTGTCCGTTCTGGAATGCTCCGCAAACAGCATTTAGCTGTCAGTTCTCAAATTCGAGGGTTTAAACTCCCCCAAGAGGAGCGAAAAAGCCCGTGATGCATGTTAACGGGGGATTAAAACCCCCATTATACAAGAGCAACTAGAAGCTGATTGCTAATAGCTGAGTGCTGAGTGCTACCTCAATATTGAGGTACAGAAGAATCTATTTCCTGACTCCAGGCAGTAATTCCACCTTTGAGATTAGTACCCTCAATACCAGCCTCCTTAAGAATACCTAACGCTTTAGCCGATCGCCCACCCATTTTACAATGAGCAATTAAGCGATGACCATTCATTAATTCCTTAACCTTTGTCACACCATCACCCTGCTCAATATCTGGCAACGGCACTAAAACTGACCCAGGAATCTGAGCAATCTCATATTCGTGGGGGTTCCGCACGTCAACTAAGACAAAATCATCTGCCCCACTATCCAATAATTGCTTCAAGTCTTGAACGGTCATTTCTGGAATAGCCATCTTACTTTCTGTCTCCTGTGCTTTAGCTTGAGGAATACCACAAAACTGTTCATAATCAATCAACTTTTCAATCACTGGTCGTACTGGATTAGGACGCAGTTTCAACTCCCGGAAAGTCATATCCAAGGAATTATAAAGTAACAATCTACCACTGAGAGTTGTACCTTGACCCAAAACAATTTTGATAGTTTCTGTTGCTTGGATAACTCCAATCATTCCAGGCAAAATTCCTAAAACACCACCCTCTGCGCAGGAAGGTACCATTCCTGGGGGTGGGGGTTCTGGGTAAAGGTCGCGGTAGTTAGGTCCACCTTCATAATTAAAGACAGTTGCCTGACCCTCAAAACGGAAAATTGAACCGTAAACATTAGGTTTATTCAGAAGAACACAAGCATCATTAACCAGGTAACGAGTAGGGAAATTATCAGTACCATCGACAACTACATCATAGGATTTAAGAATGTCGAGAGCATTTTCTGAACTTAGCCTGGTCTCGTAAAGGTCAACTTGACAGTGGGGGTTAATTTCGTGAATCCGATTTTTGGCAGATTCAATTTTTGGCTTACCTACCCAAGAGGTTCCGTGAATAACCTGTCGTTGCAGGTTGGAATGATCGACAATATCAAAATCTACAATTCCAATATTTCCAATTCCTGCTGCTGCTAGATATAACAATAGTGGGGAACCAAGACCGCCAGTACCAATACATAGAACACTGGCTGCCTTCAGACGTTTCTGACCATCTAATCCTACTTCCGGTAAAATCAAATGGCGTGAATAACGTTGATACTCTTCTGTATTTAACTGGACTTGTTCCAGATTCGGATTTAACATGACAATTTCGGCCTAGATATTTCTCTAGTAAATAGTATTATTTGGCAAGTATGGTTAATATTTTGCCAAAATTATCTAAATTAAACCTGCAATACATCAAGTTGCCTATCTTTTAATTATTTCTTCTGATTGAAATTTATGGTTGTGGTCAAGAGACCAACAGAGAAAGTCAATAGTTTTGCCTTTTTGGACGGATAGAATGATATAGGAATATTCTGGCCAGGCGTAGGTACGGTCAAATTCTGAGGGGATGGCAGGATGGTCTGGGTGAGAATGATAAATGCCGATGATGGAGAGGTGGCGTTCTCTTCCATATTTCATTGCTTTCAGCATTAGTTCTGGGGAGATTGCATATCTTCGTTCTTCTGTAAAATCTTTTTGTTCCGGCCAATATTCATCTACTTCTGTTTGCCAGGCATTTTCAACAGGCCAGACTTCGATGACTGTTTTTGTCTGTTGGTTTTGTTTACCTAAAAGTAAGCCGCAACATTCATTTGGGTAAGATGTTTCGGCATGGGTGCAAATAGTTTGGAAGTGGGAGGAAGGCAGTATTAGGGGCATTTGTGTTAAGAAGGAAAAGGCTATTTTTTGAGTAAATTTAAAAGATTTATTAATAATGAAAGATTTAACTAAGACAAAAATTAAAGATTTAGTAGAAAATGTGATTGAGGCAAAGTTAAATAAATACTCTGCTGAAACTGACTATAAGCCATTTTTTGAAGCATTATTTGGTGAAGCAGTAATTATACAAACTTCAATATTGCATTCTTTTTACACATCGTTTGGTATGTCTGTATATGAACCTATTGCTAAAATTTTAGCTGAAAATGCTGGCTATGAAGCTCAAACTCAATATGACTTATTAGGTGAGATAGATTCTCAAACAGAAAATATGATTAATGAATTATGTCACAGCAATGCTCCTCCTAATAAAGTAAGAGAAATTGAAAAAATTAGGGAATTTATTAAACAGGGAAAATCAAAGAAAGATAAAGATTCTCGTGTAGATATTTTTATTTATAAACCAAATACAGATGAAGAGCTATACATTGATATAACTACCGCAAAACCTAACAAAAAAGAATTTGGTGCATTAAGAAGAAAAATGCTTCGTTGGTGTGGATTAAGGTTTAGTCAACATAGAAAAGCTAAGATCAAAACTTATATTGCTATTCCTTACAATCCTTATCATCCTCACTCCTATGCTAGATGGACTGCTAATGAATGTGACGTGCAAAATGAGCTATTAATTCAAGAAAATTTTTGGAATGAATGTGCAGGGGAGGGGGTATATGAAGACTTACTAAACATTTTTAGAGAAGTCGGAGTTGAGATGAAATCAAAGATTGACCAATGGATTAAGTCAAAATCTAAGTAACAGAATAGTCTAAGTTTTTATGTTTATCATTATCAGTTTGAATCTAATTAAGAAAACCAAGTGACCTAACTAAAGACTTAGCCAAATAATAAACAACTGGAATAGATACAGCATTCCCGAATTGTTTCTTAGCAATATTCTCTCTACTATGCGCTTTAAACCAACTAGGAAAACCTTGTAACTTCCCACAGTCCTTTGCAGTTATATACCTATACTTTTTCTTCCTATAAATTTCCTTGATAAATAAAGACTTATACTCCTCTGGAGTTTCCGCATTAATAGAAACCGTAGCTATACAATCTTTTGTACCTGTGGCAGTTAAGGTCGGCACAATCTCAGAATGAGGTAAAAATATTCTATATATGCCATTAATTCCTGATGAATTTTTAGAGTTGACAAATTCATAACCTTGTTTTTCAACATAACGAATAATTTTCTTCTCAACCAATCTGTTCAATTCTTGAATTTGCAAATTATCTATTAATTCAGATAAATCTGCAAAAGATAAAGGATTACCATCTTTTTTACCATACTTTTTTTTGCGTCTATTTTTGAGAATAGTTCCACAAATCAACTTTTCCCTTTTAGTTGTCTGAATAATATCCCAAGAATGAATAGTTGTATGACCATTTCTCGTATCACAAAAAACAAAAAAATCATTCAACTCATCATTTTTCTGAAATTTATTTCTAGAGACTGGAATACTACCATTAAACAAAACATCTGGTGACAATTTTGCCTTTTGAATATCAAAATTAGCCTCGAGACCATCAATAACTTGAAACAGTTTAGTTTGAATATTCAATGGTTCAGGAAAATCGAAACAATCTATATCTAAATCTTTCCTAATCCCGACAATAAAAACTCGTTCTCTATTTTGAGGCAATCCAAAATCAGCAGAATTAAGTAATTTATAATAGACACGATAACCAATCTTTTCAAACTGCTGAATAATTAATTCAAATGACTTTTGATTAACCGGACTAATTAACCCTCGAACATTTTCAAAGATAAAAGCTTCAGGTTGATTTTCCTCCACAACTCTCATCGTATCAAACCAAAGTTTTCCTCTATGATCGTCAAAGCCTCTTAACTTTCCAGCCACAGACCAAGGCTGACAAGGAACCCCACCAACTATCAAATTTACCTGCCAAGGCAGCTTAGAAATTTTAGTAATATCTCCCAAATCTTTTTCATTATTATTGATATATCCAGTCAAAAAATTTTGCTGATAAACCTGAATAGCATCAGAGTCAATTTCTGAATACCCTAAACATTTACCTCCTAATTCTTCTAGAGGAATTCTAAATCCGCCAATACCAGCAAATAAATCTATAAAAGTGAACCGATGTTCATATATCTGTAAATTAATAGGTTTATCAAGATTAAAAAAGCTTAATTGGATTGGGGAATTAATAATCTGACCAGACATAAGTCAATTTTTCTGATTATTACTAGGATTAGCATCATAGCAATTATCTTCAGTTGAGATTTTGAAGAATTGTAAAATTTTCCACTAAGATTATGATTATTAAGTCAATACTGAAAAATCAAGTATTGCCAAACTAAATCTTTTGTGGTTTGATTGTAAATGGTTATCCAGTTCATACTTTATATATTCCGAAATAGTATAGTTATTATCTTACAATTGAAATTTTGGGTAATTGTGAAATTTTCTACTAAGATTACTATTAAAGTCAATACTGAAAAATCAAATATTGCCAAATTCAATCCTTTGCGGTTTGATTGTAAATGGTTATCCAGTTCATAGTTTATATATTCCGAAACAGTTTATGAAAGATACAAATACTGAACCAGATAGAGTTGGTACAACAGAAGCAGCATTTCTTCTAAATATTTCTACCGCCAGACTCAGGTTACTTCTCAGGCAAGGTCGTCTCAAAGGAGCTAAAAAAGTCAAACGGTTCTGGGTAATTCCTTTAAATAGTAGAGGAATGCCAGAAATTACTCCTGGTAGTCGAGGTCCTCAAGGAACTTGGAATAAAGGATTCCGTACAGGCAATACTTTTATCCATGTGCTGCGAAGAGAAATTGACTATAACCGAGACCACGGTACTTCTCTTCCAGCAGTATCTGTCAAACAAGGAGGCAAAAACCATCGCTGCCACGAAGTAGAAATTCTGGGAAATTGCAAAATCGTCTATAGACCTCATAAACCTAACAAAAGTCAAGCTGGTGGTGCGCGGCTGTGGATTGAGGTAGAGCCTGATATTCAAATAATTCGCAAGTCTTTCCGAGATACAGAACTAGAGGAAAATCAACCTCAAGGCTTTGGTTAGCTTTAAGTCTGATTGTTAGTTAAACCGGATTTTTCTCTATTTAATAGTAATAGTATCGGTGTTGCCTTCCTTGACTTTTGGGTTGACACTAGAGATTCTTATGGAAATAATTCTGATATTTCTATGAGTAACAACCTTCCTCAAAATTCTCTTTTTAGCCTGAGTGAGCGATCGCTCCTATCTATATATTTTATTTCCTCTGACAATTTTTCTTCTCCAACCTCTGGAGTCTTGTAATTCTGCTTTTCCTGTGCCAGAACTCCTTTTTCTAGATGCTGGCAAAATTTGAGATTTAATAAAAAAAAATTTTTTATCTGAATATTGGAGATTTGAGAAAATTTGCAAAGTAGTCTATCAATGCTCTTTGATATTGACATACTCCCGACGTTGCTATATTCGCGACAACGCGGGATTCTTCAGCCAGAGAAACCCTGACCGCTGTTTCGTGTGAGGTGATGTTCTCCCCCTGTGTTGATAGCAATCCAACCCACCCCCATCCCCTCCCGGGAGGGGAGCTAGAGGGGTGGGTGAGTTATAGTCTCTATCTAGTTCTTGGCCACAATAGCTACAAGAATGCCAGCGCTCTGACAAGCTCTTAGAAACTCTGTTTAGACACTCCCAACAATGTTGAGATGTACCTTTTGGATCTACTTTGATGACTGTATATTTAATTGTCAATATCTATGAACATGGTAAGCAAGAACGTGAAAATATCAGGAACGGGCAAGATGCCCATTCCACAAAACTATTAAAATCCCAAGCGCATTTATGCAACGCCACATTTCTAAATGCTCAAACGAGTGTCAGAGATTACTTCTGACTTCTGACTTCTGATTTGTGCGTAGCGCATATTTCCCTCCTTCTCAACCATAGATAGTAATATCATGTCCGGATAATTAGTTATAAAAAAAACTTTCTCCTTCAACTCCAGTTCTTCCTCTTCCTTCTTCCTTCTTCTTTCTTCCCTCCTGACTCCTGAGGACTGACTCCTGAGGACTCCGTAGTTATTTATTTATAACTGTTCAACCGGACATGATATAAGGGAGGAAACCCAAGTCCGGAAGAACTATGGATTCAAACGCTGATAAACTGTCGCCAAACCATCTACATCCCCGACATTACCTGGAAATAAAACAACAGGTAACTCAGGAAATTGAGGATGCTCTGCGGGAGTCCGCACCATCGAACAACCAGCTAATACCTGACCCAATAACCTAGCAGTAGTTAAAGCCAAACCTTTACTGAGAGTATCATTAGAAGTAATCCCACCTTTACTTATCAAAAATCCAATATCCTCGGGCAAACCCCGAACAATATCCATTAATAACTCGGAAACTGCTACACCAAACTCCAAACGCACTTGCACATTTTCAAAAGTCAATTCTTCACGACTGGTATAAACCACAGGTGTTTTCCCTTCTGCATGAACAGCATGAACTTTTTCGAGAATATTTTTGAGTAAAGTTGCTCTGTTCTCCTCAGACTCCTCAACTAAATGAGACACATTTACTTCTACACCCACTACATCAGACTCTTGTAATAACCTTTCCAACTGTTGGGTAGATTTCTTAACATGAGAACCCACAATAATTACACCTGGTTTTCCACTTCTAACATATTGCCTCATCCCTTCAGCAGCTATAGGTTGATTTCCCAAAGCAGCTAAGGAAGTTAAAATACTTGCAGCACTCCGCAATAGAAACTTTTTACCTTGACTAGCTGCTGCCAACAAATCATTGGCAAATTTGTCTAAGTCAGCTTGAGTTTCACCATCGACAACTCCACATTGGTTGCCAGTCATTTTCATCAAACGTTCTAAACTACCAGAGCGAATATCATCAAGTCTAAATTTTTCTACAGTTTCTGCTTTGATTTTACCTTTGGTTTTTTCTTCCACATAATCAGGTAAATAACTATAGGTGTAGCCAAATACTGAATCTTTGGCAAATTCTGTTTCGTGAACTGGAGTTTCTACACCATTAACCATTAAATAGTGGGTACTGTTGCGGGTGACTCTCCCACCTTCAAAAAATGCTGGAACTAGGAAATGAGCATCAAATGGACCAAGTTCGGCTGCTATGACATCTGTTTCTATGGGATAATGACCCCGTAAAGTAGAGTCAGAACGACTAACGACTAAGAAATCTTGGATATTTGATTGAGCGATCGCTTCGGTCAAATTATGTGTAACTTCTCGTGTCACATTGGCTGCTTGGTCTGGGGTCAGGGCGCGAGTATTGGAGAGGATAAAAAATATGGGAGATTCATCAAGTAATCCTAATTTTAGGGTTTCTACATCCCACTTAGTTAGAAGTAGACAACTATGAACAGTTTGGGAACCTGTTGGGTCATCATCTAGGATAATAATTTTTGGTTGGCTGTTAGTCATATTTTTTTTGCTCATTATCTATAGAAGGCTATACCGAGATTCTCAAAAAAGTTTTTCTCAGCTTTCACTACTATATCTATAGATATGTCTCTATTTGATTAATTTTCTTCCTTTTTCTGTGTTGCTTATAAATTTTAAAACTAAAAAAGGAATAATTTTGATATTGCTCGGAGCGGTCGTACTAAAGAAATAAAACATTTATTGCACATCAGAATCACTTAATTTTTGAAAAATGAGGAATATTTTTTCGATTGATTAAACATTGGACATCAGTATAGTAAGTTGAGCTGCAGAACATAATTGCAAATTTTATTAACATTCAACTCTAAGTTTGAGCATAATCAGTATAGACAGGACTTACGCAACGATACTAACTATAGTAATAATATCCTGAAAATCACCAAATAATATACTATTTAGTAAATTTAAAATATTTCTAGCATTATTGATTGATTTTTTGCCCATTGTTTTAGTCTTTTGTTAGTCTTGAGAAAATTTTTTTTTTTAATGCTTAATGAGCTTGCTTAGTTTAACACTAAAATTGATTTTAGGTTTTCGGTCTAATTTAGGTTTTATAACTTAATTAACTACATTTATTAATATACGAACTTGTTACGACTTGTTACAATACGAAATAACCTGAGCTTCTGTCTTCTTATTTTTTGTATCTTCATTTCCAAACAAGTAGTAATCAAAATCAAACCAAACTTTGTAGACCCCATTTTTACTATGGTTTATATCAATACTAAATTTATCTACATCATTAGGAGGATATTTGAATTCCCTATCATCTAAAACTTTAGAGTCAGATTTTTGAGTTAAACTAGCACGGTATTCAAACTCTTGCATAGTCAAAGCACCGAACTCAAGTTCATTAGTTAATTGGGGACATTCTAAGTAATCCCAATTAATAGTTAATCTTTCGACAATAAAAGTACCACTAATATTTTGATTAGCGATCATTATGTCGGCATAACTATTCTTGCTATCTATTTCATTCATATTATATGTAACAGTAGGTTCAATATTAGAATTATCAGGAGGTGATTTTTCATTTGTAGTTGTAGTTGGAGTTGGAGTTGTAGTTGGAGTTGGAGATGATGCAAAGTTAAGAACAATACCAAGCACTAGAACAAATAACCCTATAGGAATAGTAAATTTTTTTTGTTCTCGTGAAACCTCAATTAGACCACCTATTTTTGTGACAAATCCTAAAATAATAATCAATAGTCCTGCCACAATTAGCATGGTTGGTATTTGCAAATTAAGTAATACTTTTATTACGTCTGTCATGTTTTCTAAGTTCTTTAATTGTAATGAGCTGGTGTTGAAGACAGTATTAATAGCGGTTTAAAATGCGCTAGAATGTTTTCTATTGTATTAAGATAGGCGAGAATAACTGAAGTCAGAAGTGGGAGAATTGAACTCCCACACTTGGATAATACAACCTAAAAATCGTTAATGTGTAATCATAATGCTCATCAGAGCATACCAAGTTAAAGGACCGACAATGCCATCAACTTCTAAGCGGCTATTTTTTTGGAATTCCTTGACAGCTGCTTCAGTGTTGGAACCAAAAATACCATCTCCAACTAGAGAATAGCCCATTTCATTCAGGATAATTTGCAGACGTTTAACATCATCACCGCTGCTACCCTGACCGATAGTAGGAGGCAGTAAAGCTCCCCAAGTTTGAGAACCAACTATACCATCCACTATTAAATTTCGGTCTTGTTGGAACTGCTTAACTGCGGCATCAGTGCGAACACCAAAGATACCATCTTCCACTAAAGAACCATAGCCAGCATCATTGATAAGACGTTGTACCAGAGTCACATCAGAACCGGTGCTTTCGTTGCGTAAAACTGGTAAAGAAAAAGAACTTGAAACACTTAAAGTCATTGTTAATTCTCCTGTATTAGGATAGATGAGTATGAGAAATTATATCGATTTGGTCAGGAACCCCAGGACTAAAGTCCAAGAGTTTGTACATTCTTGTTGCGATCGCTTCAAGGAAAGAAGCCAACACCTGACCGAATAATTAATAGATGATAGTTTTACTCTAGATGGCTCAATATCAGTAGGTTTTAATCAAATTAAATTACCAAGAATTGGATGGATTAAAACTTATGAAATATTGCCAGATAATATTACCCCTAAGTCTGTAACTATTAGCAGAAAAGCTGATAGATGGTTTGTCAGCTTCAAAGTAGAAAGAGAATGTCAAACTACTGAGAAATTAGTAGATGTAGTTGGTGTAGACTTAGGAGTTAAAACTTTGGCAACATTGTCAACAGGGGAAGTGTTTGATGGTGCTAAATCGAAAAAAAAGTTAGAGTCTAAACTATCACGGCTGCAATACCTAAACAGGCATAAAACTAAGTTTTCCAATAACTGGAAAAAAGCACAGCTAAAAGTAGCTAGACTACACAGTAAAATAGCCAACATCAGAAAAGATACATTGCATAAACTTACTACTTACGCAAGCCTTGAACCACGGCATCATAGTAATAGAAGACCTTAATGTATCAGGCATGATGGCAAATCACAAGTTAGCTAAGGCTGTTGCCGATATGGGGTTTTATGAATTCAGAAGACAGTTAGAGTACAAGTGTGAGTTGTATGGTTCTAAGCTAATCATTGTTGATAGATGGTTTCCTAGTTCTAAAACTTGCAGTAGGTGTGGTCAAGTGAAGCAGTCTCTATCCTTATCAGAGCGTATTTTTGAATGTGAAAACTGTGGCTTCAGTTGTGATTGCTCCGCAACGCTAGCGCGAACGAGATTTGAATGCTAGCTTAAATCTAGCTATGGCGGTCAGTGAGAGCTAGGCTCCGCGTTTCGCGAACGACCGTGACAGCTTGCGGACTGGATAACGCCGACGTTGCCAGGTTGAAGCAGGAATAGAACAGGTTATTTATAGAAAATCATAGATTTTTGCAGATAATCGTAGGTTTCTAAGAACGGTTAAAGTTCTGAGTGCCACGCTCTCGCTTGCAATAATATTCCTGGGAATGCGACCGCCAGTTCCATGAAGAACGAACCGGAAAGTTAAACACGGGAGCGTGGGTTAAGCCAGTACTTTCTAAAAATCGTTAATGTTGAATCTGATTGCTCATCAGAACATACCACGTTAAAGGACCGACAATGCCATCAACTTCTAAGGACATCTCTGTTTGGAATGCCTTAACATATGCTTCAGTGTTTGAACCAAAAATACCGTCTACAACTAGAGTTCCATAGTTCGTTTCATTCATGGTAATTTGCAGACGTTTAACATCATCACCGCTGCTACCCCGACCAATAGTAGGAGGCAGTAAAGCTGCCCAAGTTTGAGAACCAACTATACCATCCACTATTAAATTTCGGTCTTGTTGGAACTGCTTAACTGCGGTGTCAGTGCTAACACCAAAGATACCATCTTCCACTAAAGAACCATAGCCAGCATTATTGAGAAGGCGTTGTATCAGAGTTACATCATAACCGTTGCTTCCGTTGCGTAAAACTGGTAAAGAAAAAGAACTTGAAACACTTAAAGTCATTGTTAATTCTCCTGTATTAGGATAGATGAGTATGAGAAATTATATCGATTTGGTCAGGAACCCCAGGACTAAAGTCCAAGAGTTTGTACATTCTTGTTGCTAAATATCTAGAGATGTAGCAACAAGAGTGTTTAAGTTTTAATAGGTGTATTTGAAGATAGCATCACCTAACGCTTTCCATGTTTCAGGACCTACCACTCCATCTACTGTAATATCAGGCGATGGAAAAGGAAAAGTAGCGTTATAATTTTCCTGAAACTCAGTTACTATTTGTTGGCATTGACTATCGTAGTTGGCATCAAATCTCACGTTACTTGTAATAAGAGATGGTCTACCTTGTTGGAGACCAAACCAATAGATTGAGGATAGTAACTGTTCAAGAAAGCGAACAGCATCTCCGCTATCACCCTCTTTTAATACTGGCAAAGTTGATACAGTCATTGTTGATACAGCCATTTGAGAAAATTCCTTATTACTTCATTACAAACAACAGAGTTCAGTTTTGTTGAGCATCAAGCTCGACTTCTTTGAACCTCATATATTCATTAAATTTCACTGCATACTGACTTATCCTCTGAGAATATCTGACTTGTTACTGACTTTGAGTTAATCAATGCTAAAATATATATAGTAGTTAGGTTGAGGAGCCATGCCAAGGTCACTTAAAGTTCGTCAACGGTGCATTGAAACAGTCAAACTAGCAGTCAGGCGTAACGGCTTTCCCAGCCAGCGAGCTTTGGCTGAGGATGTCGGCTTGGCTTTGGCCACAGTCAGCAATTTCCTCACGGGTAAACCTGTTGACTTTACGACTTTTGAAGAACTGTCTAATAAATTGATGCTCTCGTGGAGAGAAATCGCTGATTTAGATTTTGATGTGCCATCCCAGACAAGCAATTTTAATCCTGAAACCCCTCAGTTGAGCGATGTCAACCCGGACAAGTCCCCACCTTACCCCAACGGCCCAGTCCCCCTAGATTCTCATTTTTATATCGACCGTCCCCCGATGGAACAACTGAGCTGCAATGAAATTCTTAAACCCGGAAGTGTTACTCGCATTCAAGCACCTCGGAAAATGGGAAAAAGTTCCCTGCTGCTCAGAATTCTAGCTTTTGCTCAACAACAGAGCTACAAAATAGTAAAAATAGACTTTCAGGAAGCAGATAAGGCCGTTTATGCTCACTTAAATAAATTCTTACGCTGGTTTTGTGCGAATATAGCTCGCCAGCTACAACTACAACCTCTCCTAGATGAATATTGGGACGAGGAGATGGGTAGTAAAGTAAGTTGTGGGATTTATTTTGAAGGGTATTTGTTAGAGCAAGTAGACACCCCTATCGTTTTGGTCTTAAACGAAATCAATTTAGTTTTTGAACATCCGGACATAGCTGAAGAATTTTTACCCCTGCTGCGATTTTGGCACGAACAAGCAAGTCAAAGTACACTATTTCAAAAACTGCGTTTAGTTGTAGTTCACTCTACAGAAGTGTATATATCCCTAGATATTAATCAATCTCCATTTAATATAGGATTGCCGATCAAGCTGCCTGAATTTAATTTCAAGCAAATTCAAGATTTAGTAACTAGACACGGACTAAACTGGACACAAGGAGATAGAGTTAAGCAGTTGATGGCAATGGTGGGAGGACATCCTTATTTAGTGCGCATTGCTCTCTACCATTTGACCCAAGCACAAATAACATTAGAAACATTGTTACAACAAGCTCCTACTCAAGGAGGAATTTATGGTGGTATCTTACGCCATCACTGGGAAATCATACAAAAAAAACCAAAACTATCAGCAGCACTTCATCAGGTGGTAATGACGAGCGAGAGCGTCAAGTTGGACCCAATTGTGACTTATAAACTAGAAAGTATGGGACTCGTCAAATTAGACGGCGATCGCGCTTACCCCTCCTGTCAAATGTATCGTCTTTATTTTGCTGGTCAATATCAACAAGAAGAAAATACGGTTTAAGGTCTATTCAGCTAACTAATAAATGATATAACCCACATTCCGCACCACAAAATGTAGCAACCGAAGAAGGAGTCAGGAGACAGGAGACAGGAGACAGAATTTTGGCGTTGGTGAATATAGAATGCTTAAGAATAAAATTGTTGTCAAACTCAAGAAAAAATGTACTGTCCCAAATGCCAATCTTCTCGTTATCAGAAAAATGGTTTTCGTCGGCAAAAACAATCTTATCGTTGTCACGACTGATGGTATTATTTATCGTCTGGCCTGAAGTTATGACGGACAAATGCTTGCTTCTGGTTCGATAGACACTACAGTGAAAATCTGGCATCGAGATGGGAGATTGTATAGAACTTTGAGAGGACATAGTGCTATTGTTAGAGATATTGCTTTTAGTCCTGATGGCCAGATGCTAGCTTCTGCTAGTGGCGATCGCACCATTATTCTCTGGAATTTGGATCGGATTCTTCAGCTTGACAAACTAGCTTATGCTTGCAATTGGGTAAAAGATTATCTACAAACCAATCAACAGTTAGAACAGAGCGATCGCCACCTGTGCAGCGATTTCGGTTAATTCTTCGGCTTTTGCTTGTTAAATGAACTGTCGGGAGTGCCTTTGAAACACCCCATTACCTAAGGATATGAGTCTGTGACAAAGTAACCGTATACCCCATTGATTGTCATACCATTACATTCATCTAAATCCCCCAATTCTGCGACATATTCGTAATCCTCTCTGTATGTTCCATCGTATATTCCACCAGGATTTATATCCTTGATCTCTTGTCGATCCCCTTCTTTTAGCTGATAGCTTGATTTAGCTTTTCTGACCGTGCCATTACAGTACCGTACTTCTACTGGCTTTACTTGCAACAGTTGAGATAGTATTTTTACATTGTAACCATAACGTACCAGTTACGGTTCCAAATCATTCTTGATAATAACACTTTTCGATAGTTAATTTAACTGTACAGTGAGCTGTCTAATAGTTAATGTACAGTTCACTAGACACCTATTTTGGGTCTATTAACTAAGTAAATCTTAATGTAATATCATGTCCGGTTGAACAGTTATAAATAAATGACGGAGGAGTCAGAAGTCAGGAGTCAGGAGTCAGGAGGGAAGAAAGGAGAAGAGAAGGAGAAAGTTTTTTGACCACTAATTATCCGGATATGATATAACACACGCAGAAATGTCCGATTTATTGGAGGTTTATAGATTTTAGGATGGCAAGATATCAATATTTTTTCGATCAGAATTTCTGACGATCAAGGATTAATTGAAATGTTGTTGAATAATATTGATTACTTCAAATCTAAACCAGTGAATATTCCCAAAATTATTATTCTACTTGACAATAGACATCTCCAAAAATACTCAAACGCCGATCCTAACTATCTTTAGTCGAGCGATAGCGTACGCTTAACCGGAGGTTATCGCCACTCATCAAGATAGTTAAGTTGTACGGTTTTATGGGTCTTAGAGATACTTCGTGTTACGAATATAAATATTTCTTGTACTGTCTTTCTTATTTCTTATCTCATTTTTTCAAAATTTATACTAATATAAATGAGCCAATCCTTAGTCTAACTAAACCACATATTGTTAAGATGACTTTTTGATAATTATTATCTTTTAATCTGAATCTTTCTCTAGCAACTCCAAAGATTTTGATTAATCTTCAGATCGTGTTCTACAAATATTATCTTTTTGGCTTTTTCTTGATTTTCTTCTTTGATTTCTGGTAGCATTTCTTTTTTTCTTGGTTTCTTTTTTGGTGTAGTTGTTCTCTCTACTCTTTCATCAGCTTTATCTCCTTGAAATTTTTGTTTTTTATCAAACTCCCATTCGTTGTTTTCTGAATACATTTACATCACTTACTGGACTTTTTTATCCTACTATTACATCTACTATTTCTTTTCCTGTCTTGAGTGCTTCTTACATTCGCCGTGCGACGGCGAATTAAGCACTCGCTTTTGGTGTCGTTATTATTTGATTTTTAAAAGTATGATTTTTCTTTTTTCCTGAGTAATATTTTTCTGTTTTTTTATATTCACCTGGTCTTTCTCTACTTTGTTCTTTACTATCTACAATTACAGCAGTTTTCTAGTTGATGAGGTACAAAGTTTTATTGCTCTAGGCAACAGGCAACAGGGAATATAGAAATAAATAGTCTTATAGCTGTACCTCACTATCCTCAAAAGTGCTGTAATTCTAATTCTGTTAATATTTCCTTGACTCATTATAATTCATTTTCTTTTTTTTTACTTGTTCTAATCAACTTACTGGTAGTAATTCTCTGAGAATATCTATCCAGTAATGAAAAATATTATTAGCACTTTATTCACTTATACCAAAGTTTATTCCTCATGTTTAAAAATTGGTATATGATGCCAATAAAATAATAAACTTGTCGCTTTATAAGGTAAAGTATAGAGTTAGTAGGGTGTTTGAAATGGGACAATGTTAGATATCAATCGGGTGCTAAAAGAAGACCGCCTCAGTGCGGGCATTGACTGGACTAAACCGTAAGGC
>NZ_JAAHGU010000147.1:0-17175 GCF_010692685.1 Okeania sp. SIO2F5
GCACCACCTGGTAAGCACGTTATTCATGTTTATACTCCAGGAAATGAACCTTATAAATTTTGGCATGGTATGGATAGAAAGAGTCAAGAATATGCACAACAAAAGCAACAACGAGCTGAGGTGATGTGGCAAGCATTGGAGCGAGTCATACCTGATGTGCGTTCTCGTTGTGAAGTAACATTGGTCGGTACTCCACTAACTCACGAACGTTTTCTCCGCCGTCACCGAGGAACTTACGGACCTGCAATTCGCTCCGGAGAGAGTTTGTTTCCTGGACCAAATACACCTTTACCAGGATTATTATGTTGTGGTGACTCTACTTTTCCTGGAATAGGTTTGCCTGCAGTGGCAGTTAGCGGGATGATAGCAGCAAATACTCTTGCACCTGTTTCTCAGCATTGGAAAATGTTGGAAAGTTTGGGGTTTTAAGCAATATAGGTTTCAACAATTAATAATTAGGGTTTGCGTATGGAAAGTCTTTTTGTTGGGGTAGGAGACAGGAGACAACCCACCCCTCGCCCCTCCCAGGAGGGGAAGACAGGAGACAACCCACCCCTCGCCCCTCCCCCTCCCAGGAGGGGAGACATGGGAATGAGCGAGGAGGTAGGAGCTAAGTTTTGTCTCTCAATTTTTCTGCCATAATCATCCCAAAATACTAGCTTTATGCAGCTCTTGCCACCCAAAAGCTGGTACTTTTTTCAACTCTAAAACGCTAAAACTAATATCAGTCAATACTTTTAGAGTTAATCAGTAGAGCAATAATTAATAATGGCTTTGTTGCATGAAAGTAGCGTTCTTAACATTCATTGCGCAACTATATCGCTCTGTTTCTATAGATTGATGTTCTATTTATCTATTGTCCAATAGTTATCGTTGTACCTATCAAACTTCAAAACCTTTACAGGTAAAAATTTCAGCCTTTTTATATCAAACATTGATGTTCTATCGATCTATTGGACAATAGTTACAGCAGTTTCCGCACGTTATGAAGTACATATGCGGAGCAAGTGCGGCAGCTATATACTTTCATGCAACAAAGGCAACAGGCCAGTTGACAACTTACGTCATAAAACGTTATTATGCGCCAGTTGTTACTGGTAATTATGTGGTAAAATTTGTCAAACCTAAAGAAGCTGCTGAAGTATTAGGAGTTGATGTTCGCACTTTGGTGAGATGGGAAAAAGCTGGTCAAATAAATGCCATAAAAACCCCAGCGGGTCAAAGGCGTTATGATATTGACTCCTATATTCAAAATGCTTCTGTTTCTAGCAGAAAAACAGTTTTATACTGTCGAGTGTCAAGCAATGCTCAAAAGCTATACTTAAACCATCAAGTAGTTGAACTACAAAACCTTTATCCTGATTCTGAAATTATTAAAGAAGTAGGTAGTGGGTTGAATTTTCAACGTAAAAAATTACTGAAGTTACTCTCACAAATTTTGGCAGGTGAAGTTGAAAAAATAGTAGTTTTTCACCAAGATAGGATAGCTCGTTTTGGGTTTGATTTATTTAACTGGGTCTGCGAACAAAATCATTGTGAATTAGTAGTTTTAAATCACAAAGATTTGTCTCCTGAAGCTGAAATTGTAGAAGATATTTTAGCTATTTTGCAGCGTTTTTCTAGCAGGTTATATGGCTTAAGAAAATACGAAACTCAAATCCAAAATGACTCCGAAATATACAATACATTTGAGGATTGAGTTATATCATGTCCGGTTGAATAGTTATAAGAGGAGTCAGGAAGGGAGATGGGGAGATGGGGAGATGGGGAGATGAGGAGATCTAGAAATATTTGGTAATGGTTGAAGATGGAACATTTGTTTATACCTAACCCTAGCGGATTTTATATTACAAATAACAAGAGCAGTAGGATTGAATGGTCATTAGCTAGCGCAAAACTACGTTAAAAAGCCTACTTTATAGGAAATATTCCTTTGAATAAAAAGAGAATTTATGGTCTAAAAACTGGCATTAAAGCAATTCATTCTGTACCTCACCAATCTGACGGTTCTCCTACTTGCATTTTAATAAATACTCTAACTATTTGTAGCAAATATTTATAAAATTGCTATTATTATTTCCTAAAAATTATGTCTACAACAACAAAAAACTCAAATCAAAATGCAGTAATTATCGGTGGAGGTCCGGCTGGTTTTGCCACTGCAATAATGTTAGCTAAACGTGGTTGGCATCAAATTACAGTATTAGAAAAACGACCTGCTGCTGATTTTTATGAACCTGATAAATCATTCCATTATTTAATAGATGGGCGCGGTCAAAAATTTACTGATTTATTGGGTTTAACTGAAAAATTAGCAAAAATTAGTGTTCCTAATACAGACTTTTACCTAACAGAAATTAAAGCTGATGGTAATCGCAAAACATCAAAATTACCCATCATAGACCCCAATAGAAAAACTGCTTATTGGTTACAGCGCCGAATTTTTTTGCAGTTACTATTTCAAGAAATTGAGGAAAATTGGCAGCATCGTATTACCGTTTTGTTCAATACAAAATGTTTAAAAATTGAGCAAAAAAACTCCAAACTACAAATCATTGCTCAAGAAATTATTGAAGAAGGAATAAGGAAGAAGGAAGAAGGAAGAAGGGAAGACCAAAGGATTGAAAAAGTAGATGGGAACAGTCAAAAATCGGCTGTAGACGGCGTATTAAAAGAAAAAGATCGTCAAAAAACATATCAATTCGAGCCTCATCTTTTGGTAGGTTGTGATGGTATTAATTCCTTAGTTAGGCAAACTTTAGATAATTGGGATAACTCTGGTACAAATAAGTTTAAAATGCAGTTTTTTCCTTCTGCAAGTTCTGGTTTGAAATACAAAGTTTTAACTATCCAACCAAACTTTCCCATAGAACATAATAGTTCAGAGCGTGCAGTCTCCACAATGGCTTATGCTATTCGTGGAGCATTTTCAGATTCTCAGCATTCTCTCTCCCTTGGAATTTTACCTTTTGCTCAACCCAACGAACCGAGAACAGCAAATATTATTAGGCCACCAAATCATGAAATCTGGAATTTGCCAGATAGTGAAAAATTATACGCATTTCTAGAGAAAGCTTTTCCACAGTTGCCAATAAATCAAATAATCTTGCCAGAAGAAAGCGATCGCTTTGCTAAAAGTGAGGGTGGGTATTTTCCTATACCTCAATATTGTTCTGGGTTACATTGGTTATTACCAACAAGGGAGAATGGTGGAGTAGTATTATTGGGAGATGCCGTCCATTGTTTTCCACCAGATATTGGACAAGGTGTCAACTCTGCTTTGGAGGATGTGTGTATTCTCAATCAAGCACTTTCTCAAACTAATGATATTATCTCTGATGCTTTGCCATTATTTGAGTCTTTGCGTTCTCCAGATATAAAACCTTTAATTCGTTTAGCTCAAACTGCTTTTCCTTGGCAATATAATCAAAATATTCCTCGAAAAAGACTGTGGACTATCAACTTTTTTATCCGGTTATTGTTGAGTCGAATATTGCCTTTTATTTTTAGTCCTCCTGCTTTTATACTGATTCAAAATCACCAACTTAGTTATAGTGAAATATGGGCGAAGGCTCAAAGAACAACTATTTATATATATTTATTTGGGCTAATGTTAATTTTAGGGAGTTTAGCTTGGTTTTTATATGATATTTCAACAATTAATAATTAATAATTAATAATTACCTCTCCTTGAAAAGAAGAGGATTGACTAAAAAGAAATTTTTTCTTCTCTTGGTCGATTGGATATGGCGAGGAGACCAGTTCTTGCAGACCCGCTCCGCTTTTAGCGCAGCTTTGCGATAGCAAACGCCATCCCTCGACCGCTTTTTATCCCCTTAAAAGGGGAGGCTTTAAACCACAATTTTTCGGTAATAAAGCTATTAGCAGTCAGCTATCAGCTTTATTACCTTGAAAGGATTAAAGGAGAAAAAAGCAATTTTATCAAAGCTTCAGAGTACAAATATGGAGTAGGGGTTAACGGCCGTTAACCCCTACAAATGATATATAATTTGGTATTTTCCCTAAGCCCTGTAATTATAAATGTCGCTCCAGTTCAGATAGCGATCACTCTTGATACAAGCTTATTCCTAAATACTCAAGAAATAATACTGATATAGCACTCGAAGAAAAGGGCGCGGATAGATCGAAAAGCTGAAAACTCAGATAAAGTAATATCTTTCCTTGTTCTTCCTTCTTCCTTCTTCCCTCTTCCTTCTTCCTTCTTCCTTCTTCCCTCTTCCTTCTGCTAGTCAGAGCAGTTGCTATAATAAACTTAGCTATCTAAAGCTTATTTTGTCTTCAAATATTAATGGCTAAAATGAAATTTAAAATATTAATAACAACCCTATTATTTTCACTAGCTTTTGGTACACCTGTAGTTGCATATACAAAGTGGCAAGTACGAATTTTAAAACGTTCAAATGAATGTTTTTTCTGCAACCTTTCCGATATAAATCTCAGTGATTCTAATTATAAGAAAATGAACGTGACTGGTTCTGTATTAAAAAATGCTAACTTCTCTGGTACAAACCTTGAAAAAGCCAACTTTACCAACACAGATTTAACAGGGGCAAAATTCGAGAGCGCCAACTTACAAGAAGCTAACTTACAAAAGTCTATCCTTAAATCTACTAACTTTTGGGGGGCAAATCTTCAAGAGGCCAATTTACGCGGAGCAGACCTAACAGAAGCCATTTTTTGGAATGCCGATTTAAGAGGAGCAGATTTGCGGGACACTGATATTAGTAATGCTAGCTTCATCGATGCCCAGCTCAACGGTGCAATCTTACCTGATGGCAGCATATATCAATACAAATAGGCTTAATTAAGGTATCAGCTACTAATTGATATTAAAGAAGCACTTCAGCGGTCAGCTTTTTCTGCGGAATGCTGCGCAAACAGCTTTCAACAGATTTTTTTGAGATGCCTTTGTTAAGGAGATTTCAACTCCTCCGAGGGCCATCCGGCTTCTGAGCAACCGGGGATTTTTACCCAGAGCGTTAACGAAGTCAGAAATCAGAAGTCAGAAGCAGAAGTCAGAAGTCAGAAGTTAACCCACCCCTAACCCTTCCCAGGAGGGGAAGTAGGGGACTTGAGCTTCGCTCCAAAAATATTTCGCCAATCAAGGCAGGGTGGCGCGACCCAATTATTTTGATAAAAGCTGATAGCTGATAGCTGATAGCTGATAGCTAAAAGCTAGTTAACTTTTGTGCCCTTTACCCTTACAATCTTAAATCATTGTAAATATTTTCAATTTTAGTTCACCCTTTTATTAATTACCCTTAAAAACTATGGCTATTGGCTACCTCGCCTTTGTTCTTCATGCCCATCTACCTTTTGTCAGACATCCAGAAAGTGATTATGTCCTAGAAGAAGAGTGGCTCTTTGAAGCAATAACCGAAACTTATGTCCCCCTAATACAAATGTTTGAGGGATTAAAACGAGATGGTGTGGACTTTAAAATTACTATGAGTCTCACACCACCATTGGTGTCTATGCTACGAGACCCACTATTACAAGAACGCTATGAACAACATTTAAGCTTACTTGAAGAATTAGCAGAAAAAGAATATGACCACAACCTCCATAACGGTCATATCCGCTATCTTGCAGAACATTACGCTACTCACTTCAAGAATGTTCGAGAACTCTGGGAACGTTACGACTGCGACTTAATTTCTGCATTTAAACAGTTTCAAGACAGCAATAACCTAGAAATTATTACCTGTGGAGCTACCCATGGCTATTTTCCACTGATGAAAATGTATCCGGAGGCAGTCTGGGCACAAATAGAAGTTGCTTGTCAAGATTATGAAGTAAATTTTGGCCGTCGTCCCAGAGGAATTTGGATACCAGAATGTGCCTATTATGAGGGTCTGGAGCGAATGCTGGCAGATGCTGGGATACGTTACTTTTTAACAGATAGCCACGGTGTACTCTATGCTCGACCAAGGCCCAGATTTGGTAGTTATGCTCCTATCTTTACAGAAACAGGAGTAGCTGTTTTTTCCAGAGACCATGAATCTTCTCAACAGGTTTGGTCTTCCCAAGTAGGGTATCCAGGAGACGCAGAATATCGAGAGTTTTATAAAGATTTAGGTTGGGAAGCAGAATATGAATATATTAAACCTTATATTATGCCTAATGGCCAGAGGAAGAATACTGGTATTAAGTATCACAAAATTACAGGTCGTGGCTTGGGATTAGGAGATAAACAACTTTACGACCCATACTGGGCCAGGGAAAAAGCTGCGGAACACGCTGGCAATTTTATGTTTAATCGGGAACGTCAGGTTGAGCATTTGTACCATATTATGGAGCAACTCCCGATTATTGTTTCTCCCTACGATGCTGAGTTGTTTGGGCACTGGTGGTATGAAGGACCTTGGTTTTTGGATTTCCTCTTCCGTAAAACTTGGTATGACCAAAGTACCTATCGGATGACTCATTTAGCAGATTATTTGCAGAAACACCCAGAACATCAAGTTTGTCTTCCCGCACAGTCTAGTTGGGGATATAAGGGTTTCCATGAATATTGGCTCAATAATACTAACTCCTGGATTTATCCTCATCTACATACTACTGCAGAGCGAATGATTGAGTTGGGTGGACGAACACCAGCAGATGAGTTGGAGTTGCGGGCATTAAATCAAGCTGCCAGAGAACTTTTGCTGGCTCAATCTTCTGATTGGGCTTTTATTATGAGTACGGGTACTATGGTTTCTTATGCTGTGCGCAGAACAAGGTCCCATTTGATGCGTTTTAATAAGCTGTATGAAGAGATTCTACAGGGAAAGATTGATTCAGGTTGGTTGGAAAAGCTGGAGGTGATCGACAATATTTTTCCTCAAATCAACTATCGAGTGTACAAACCACTTTTTCAGTAGTCAAAAGAGGGAGTAGGCAGTAGGGAGTAGGGAGTAGGGAACCCACCCCTCGCCCCTCCCAGGAGGGGAAATAATTGATGATTTATGTGGGATAATTTATTTTCTTTTTTATGACAGCGGTTTTCATTTGGGTAGACCACAGTAGGGACGTTCCTATGGTTAGTCCCTACAAGGTTTTGTTTGTGAAGATGTGGTTCATAAATTAGCAAAAGCGCTGTATTGGAGATTTCTAGCGATCGAAAAACTTTCCCCCTTCTCACCTTTCCTTCTATAGCAATGAGCGCTGGTATATTTACAAATTGCAGGAGAGGCCAAATAGCTAAAAGTCTTATATTATCAGCAATTTATTCCCCCAGATGAGCTGTTGCCAGATGAGCTGTTGCCTGCGCACAGCGCTATACCTTATTGCGCCAGAACGCTACATATATAAGTTTAATATAGTGCAACTCTACATATAGCGTTTATAAGTAATAAAAATAAAGATTTGTAAATAATTAGCATTTTGTAGCAAAAGTTACAGAATTTTTAGTTAATATAAAAATGTAAGGGAAAAAAGCTTCCCAAACATAAGTTCAATAATTAGGGGAGAAAATCAAATATGTTTACTGAAACTCAAACACGCTCTTTAATGGTACGTCACCACCACTTAGTAAAAAATCGTCAACAGTCAATGCTAAACAGAGTAGCTGTAGAAGTGGGCTTAGAAAATAGTAACTATTGGGGCCACATTCAAGGAAAAGTACAGCCTAGCTTTAGGAAAAATTATGAGCGTGGTCATGCTTCAATGAGCTAATTTATTTTCTTTCTTGCCATCATCATTAATCTTTAACAAACAACAGTTAATCAAACAGGAGAATTAAAAATATGTCGGTAGAAAATCAAGCACGCTCTTTAATGATCCGTCATCATAACCTAGTGAAAAATCGTCAACAGTCAATGCTAAACCGCACCGCCACAGAAGTGGGCGTGGAAGCAGATAATTACTGGGGAAATATTCAAGGAAAACCTCATCCTAGTTTTGTCACTACTTATGACCGTAGTCATGCTTCTATGAGCTAGAGTGAAAATCAAAAGTCAGCAACAGGAGAATGAAAAATATGTATGTAGAAAATCAAGCTCGTTCTTTAATGATCCGTCATCACAACCTAGTGAAAAATCGTCAACAGTCAATGCTGAACCGCACCGCCACAGAAGTGGGCGTGGAAGCAGATAATTACTGGGGAAATATTCAAGGAAAACCTCATCCTAGTTTTGTCACTACTTATGACCGTAGTCATGCTTCTATGAGTTAAAAATATTTTCCTAATAATTGAGTGATATCATGTTCGGTAGCATCGGTCTTGTATTGCAAAAGTAAGGAAGAAGAAAGAAAAAAGAAGGAAAATCTTAAATATGGTAGATATTTCCTCAACTTTTACACCAACGATACCAACAGACATGATATGATTTTTTTGACTCATTAGTCGCAACTTAACTACAGTAGTTAAGTTGCGACTAAATTTTTTCTCTAATATAGTAGATCTTTCCCCAGCTTTTACAAACAGGACTTATATCATGTCAGGATAATTAGCGATCGAAAAACTTTCTCCTTTTACTCCTCTTTTTTCTTGCTTCTTTCTTCTTGATTCCCTCCTGACTCCTGAGGATTCCATCGTTTATTTATAAGTATTCAACCAGGCATGGTATTACTTACCCAAACAAGAAACCGGGTTGATTTCCCAGATTATTGTCTTTCAAATCAGGAAATGTGTGGATAATATCAAATCTGGTAGCATCGGTGTTATTCAGTATTAAATATGTAGGGGCGAATGGTATTCGCCCTATATTGTAGGGATGCCATTCGGAGCTTTGCGGAGCGCAAATGGCCATTCGCCCTTACCCATTGTATGACGATCGACTGAATTATATTACTCCGAAGCCAACAGATTTGATATAAACCCGGTTTCTGCGTAAGTCCTAACACAAACTATACTAATGGACATGAGATGAGATCATTTTGTAAAATAGTTTATATTCACTCACTATCTGTTAGTATATATTTTCAATGCCATCTCCAACAACTCTACTAGAAGCAATTCGAGGTTACCGTATTTCACAGTGTATTTATATTGCTGCAAAACTCGGGATTGCCGATCTGCTCAAAGACGGAGAACAACACTCTGATGCCTTGGCCAGTGCCACTAATACCAACAAAGATGCAATTTATCGACTGTTACGAGCTTTAGCCAGTGTCGGCATTTTTGCAGAAACTCAGCCCCACTATTTTCAGCTAACTCCACTAGCAGCATATTTGCAAAGTGATGTTCCTAACTGCTCTATAAAACTTATACAAAGCGTCACATAAAGTGACAACTTGATGTTTACTTCCTGTTTCTACTGAGGCCGTCGGCGGTTACTCATCCACAGGCATTCATGCACAGGCATTCACGGTCGAGCCGACCGCATCTCTTGAGTGTGTCTTGCATTCTGAGGTTTCCTCGCCAATTAGCACTCGCTTTCTTAAATTTATACTGGCGTTTAAATCTCTATCTATTGACAACCCACAATCTGGGCAGTTATAAGTTCTCAGGTTTAATGGCAGATCTTGGACGTGACCGCAGTTAGAACAAGTTTTTGATGATGGAAAGAATCTATCAACTACTACTAACTTAGAGCCGTACCATTGGCATTTATACTTAAGCTGTCTCCGAAATTCATAAAATCACTATCTGCTAACTGATTTTCGCTAACTTATGGTTAGCTAACATACCCTTGACGTTTAAATCTTCTATGACAACACTGCCGTGGTTTTTGGCTAAATATGTTGTCAGTTTATGAAGTGCGTCTTTACGGATGTTTGCTACTTTTCTATGCAACCTGGCTATCTTCCGTTGTGCCGCCCTCCAGTTAGCAGAGCCTACCTCTTTATGACGATTTAGGTATTGCAGTCGAGATAACTTAGCTTCAAATTTATGATACGATCTCACACTCTCAAATACTTTTCCATCACTTAATGTCGCTAAGGTTTTCACACCTAAATCTACACCTACTACATCAGTTTTTTTGGGTGTAGTGTGAGAACGAAATTCATAGCTACAACTGAGATACCAATCCGAAGCTTGTCTGCTAATAGTGATTTTTTTAGTTGTTGCCTCAATGGGTTCATAAGTTTTGACCATACCAATAAAAGGTAATTTATGATTCCATCCATTTAGTTCTATTGGTTTTCCAGAATTATCAATTGTGTTTGCGTAGCATTCCGAAGGAAAAGAATCAGACCTACCCTTCTTTTTAAACTTTGGGTATTTTCCTAATCCTTTAAAGAACCTTTTAAATGCTTCACCTAAGTTTCGGAAAGCATATTGGTAAACTTTAGATGACAAGTTTTCATCCAGGGATATAAAGGCTTTGTGTGGTTAGTAAAAACCTCTCTAATTATACGAATGTTTGGCTTGTAACCATCAATATATGCAGCATTCCATAAACTTAAACCCCAATTATAACAGAAACGTGAGTAGCCTAAGTGTTGAGCCATCAGAGTTTTCTGCTTGTTATTAAGTTTGAGCTTGGTTCTAATAGATTTCATTTACTTCTAAACACAGCCTATCTAATAGTACGGTTTATAACTTATTATATCGTTATTCTTTGATTAAGTCAATGCTCCTTAAAAACCTATGCAATCATGTTAGGAGAAGAACATTATCAAGTCTGGGGGAGTATAATGTATAGCATATAGACAGGAGATAACGCTTTGGAGAACTTGTATGGGATGAATTTTTACGAGTTCTTCAAGCAAAACTCTGCCTCAGCAAAAACTTTCGATCAGGCGATGACAGATCTTTCAGGAGTTGTAAATGTTAGTATCTTAGCTGCTTACAATTTTTCATCTATTGGTAAATTGGTTGATGTGGGTGGTGGTAATGGCAAACTGCTATCTTCTATTCTTGAAGCTTATCCTACTATGACTGGGGTGTTGTCGGAAAATGGCTGGTTTAATGGTAGTTTCCGAGCAGATTGTAGAAGAAATTGAGGCAGTAATTATTGAAGAACAGAAACTTAAGGATAAACGAAATGCTCTAGTTTATGATAGCAAGGTCTTGTGGGAGTAGCCACAAATATTAGGATTGATGGAATATCTCAAACAAGAAAATATCAATAGGACTTATGCAGTAGAACGTATTTCCGTAATTGCGACCCTATGGGTTTGCGGAGCAGTCGGGAACGGAAAGCAATCTCAAACGCTTCTGTTTCGTGCCTCGTGCGTAAGTCCCGATCTATAATAATTTTGAGATATCCATCAAAGGAAGTTGCAACTGATTTTTTGATCTTCAAATGAAAATCTAGATTTATGATGAAGTTTAGTCTGTAATACCCCCCAAATAATTTATAATTACCAGTCAGCACAATTATCAAATCAAGGAAAGAAAAATGTCAGACTGGCAAGTAATAACTGGCGGAGTAACAGCTCCCAAAGGATATCGGGCAACAGGAGTTACTGCGGGGTTAAAACCCTCTGGAGCACCAGACTTGGCCTTGATTTTATCAGATGTAGATGCGATCGCAGCTGGAGTCTTCACGACAAGTCAAGTACGAGCTGCTTGTGTGGACTACTGTCGGCAACAGCTAGAAGCTAAACCAAGTGCTAGAGCAATTTTGTGTAATGCTGGGCAAGCAAATGCTGTGACTGGAAGTTTAGGTTGGCAGGATGCTGTGGAAAGCGCGGAAGTATTGGGGAAAGCACTCAATATTTCTCCAGAGTCAATATTACTAGCTTCTACAGGAGTTATTGGCAAACGAATTAAAATGGATGCTCTCAAAGCAGCAATTCCCCAGTTAGTCTCTACAGTTTCCACCGAAGGGGGAGAGGCAGCAGCTAAAGCTATTGTTACTACAGACTTAGTCACAAAGTCAATTGCTCTGGAAACTCAAATGGGCGATCGCCCGGTGCGTATTGGTGGTATTGCTAAAGGTTCTGGCATGATCCATCCGAATATGGCAACAATGCTGTCATTTGTAACTTGTGATGCAGCAGTTTCTCCTCCATTATGGCAAGAGATGTTAACTAGAGCAGTTAATCGTAGTTTTAATCAAATTACTGTTGATGGGGATACGAGTACCAATGATACAGTAATTGCTTTGGCAAATGGTCAATCTCGCACCTCTGCTATTACTAATGCGGGGGTGGAGGCGGAAAAGTTGGAGGCGATGTTGACAGAAGTTTGTGTATATTTTGCAAAAGCGATCGCTCGTGATGGAGAGGGTGCCACTTGTCTGATGGAAGTTCAGGTTACAGGAACATCTGATGAAGCATCTGCGAATAAAATTGCTAAGACTATTGCCGGATCTTCTCTGGTAAAATCAGCTATTTTTGGTCGCGACCCCAACTGGGGAAGAATTGCTGGAGCTGCTGGTCGCGCTGGAGTGAAGTTTGAGCAGGAGCAGTTACAGATAAAGTTGGGAGACTTTTTGATGATGGAAAATGGTCAACCTTTAGATTTTGACCGAGCTGCTGCTAGCGAGTATTTGAAACAGAGAGCAGCGGGAGAATATTTGAAGGATGATACTGTGTTAATTTCTGTCAAAGTTGGCGATGGTGGTGGTAGTGGGAAAGCTTGGGGATGTGACCTGAGTTATGATTATGTGAAAATTAACGCTGAGTACACTACCTGATAATTAATCAGGACTTACGCAAATTGACTTTTAAAGCACCATCTGTAGGGGCGTTAACGATAGTTATGCGAAGCAAATGGTATTTGTGCTCCGCAAAGCTCTGAATGGCACCCTCACTGGATTTAGTGTCCGTGCGTAAGTCCTGTAATATTATTAGACATCTCCAGAAAAGAGGGAATAGGGAATAGGGAATAGGTATGGAGGGGGAAATAACTGATAATTTATGTACGATAATTGATTTTTTTTTTGATTTTTGGAGATGTCTATTGCTGAAAAAATATGTAAGCATTCAGCTATTAATATCATGTCCGGTTAAACAGTGATAAATAAATAACTACGGAGTCCTCAGCAGGACTGAGTCAGGAGTCAGGAGGAAAGAGGTAATAAAGAAGAACAACTGGAGTTGAAGGAGAAAGTTTTTTTATAACTAATTATCCGGACATGATATAACTCTCAGCTATAAGCTTTTTAATGAATGAAGCAAGCATCCGTTTAATTTCTACTACATTCTCAAACAAAGATTCGTACTCTAAAGCTTTGATAAAATTGCTTTTTTCTCCTTTAAAGATAATCAAGCTGATAGCTGACTGCTGAATGCTTACAAAAATATGATGAGATGCGATGGCTTTTTGAGTTGTTTTGAGGAGCGATCGCCACCAACAATATCTTTATCTCCAACAAGTAGATAAGTTCCTGATTAAAGTGATGTATATATAAGACTCTATTTATGGGTAAGAATAGCTTATGCAAAACGGGAAGGTTACAGGAAAGTTAGCCTATAATATTGTAGTAAAGCTTAAGATACCTTTTAATAGATGGTAATTCATATATTGAAAATCATCAAATTTATTTAAATCCATTAATTGGTAGAATGTAATGATAGTCTTAACATTTTTTAACTATTGAAATAATATGAATTTATGAAAATCATTTGTATTGAGAAAAGGGAAATAGTATAGTTAACTATAGCAACCCTATTTTATTCGTGTCAAAAATCTTACTGCTTTTTAGGGAACACTTAACTGGGAACACTTAACTGGCAAGAGTTTCATCTTTTTTATTTACTTTTTGATTTGTCACGACCTATTTAGGATTGCTATAACTATGTTTGATATAATTTCTGTTCAACTAAGAATAAATACTCATAAAAATTGTAATTAAATTATATTAACGAGAATTATGATCAATCAAAAATTAAACCTGGTGTTATTTTTCTTAGCATTAACAATAACAACGCCTTTACATTTACCAAGAGTAATAGCAGAAACTACTCAAGTACAAAATAATTCTAATGAGAATTGGGAAAAAGCTTTTGAAGATTTCTTTAATCAATCAGATGAAGACCCACCAGTAAAACAGAAGGAGGGTACTTCTAGAGGTGGCCTATGTTTAGTTTCTCCTGGTCTAATAGAGGTAGAAGGAAAAATTTGGAATACTCGCCCTATATTTATTTGGCAAGGACCATTAAACACAATTGAGATTCATCCCTCTAATAACAAGGAGGTTTTGTGGACTTTTGACATTCAAGAAAATGAAGAAATAGTTGATTATACTGGGGAAGAATTAGAACCTGGTAATACTTATCGTTGGAGAACATTTGAGAGTAAAGATAAAGATTCTATTGGTGGTATGGAACAAAGAACTTTTAGCATTATGGATGTGGAAGAACATGAAACTATTACTCAAGGTTTAGCCAAACTCGATCAAGATTTAAACAAACAAGGAGCGACAAAAGAAGCGATCGCTTTTGCTAGATTTCAATTTTTTGCTGAACGTAATTTATGGTCTGACGCTTTATCAGAAGTATTTAAAGTTAAGAAACCTTCTATAGAATTACAAGCTTTTCGTCGCAATATTTTGCAGCGTTTGTGTAAACGGGGTCAAAATTAAATCCATTGAAGAAGGAAGAAGGAAGAGGGAAGAGGGAAGAGGGAAAAATCTTGTTTTGTCTGAGTTTAAAGCTTTACTCCCCTAGTCCCCCACTCCCTCACTCCCCCACTTCCCTACTCCCAACTATATAATAAGTATTCAAGCAGATTTGATATAAGCTGAAGGATTTAATCTCAACTATGAACCTAATTTTATACAGTAAACCAGGTTGCCATCTTTGCGAAGGACTCCAAGAAAAACTCGAAGAAATACTGAAAGACTCTGAAAACCCCTGTAAATTCCACTTAGAGATTAGAGACATTACCACCCGTGATGATTGGTTTCAAGCATATCAATATGAAGTACCCGTGCTTTCCGTCTGTGAAGCGGATACCACAACTGAACAATTCATACCACGTCCCTCTCCCAGAATGTCAGTGAGAAAATTGCAGCAAATGTTACAAAAATATTTTTAATTAATTGATAATTGATAATGGATAATTGATAATTACCTCTGGTTGAAAATAGCAGTCGGCAGTCAGCAGTCAGCGGTCAGCTCTCAAGGCGTATGATCGGGGATACTCAAGACAAGCAGCTCCGCGTCTACAAATAGTCGATTGGATCGACCGCTTTTTTCCCCTTAAAAGGGGAGGCTTTAAACCAGAATTATTTAATTATTAATTATTAATTATTCGGTAAACTTGTGGTATTGATAACCAAAAAATCCTGTTGATAAAAAGTCCTAAATTTTAGCAAAAAACGATAGGAGTTCCTAACATGAAATTGAGAGAATTATTAGCAAAAGTTCCCAGTATTTCCCTTGCCAATAATCATCCTGCATTAGAGACAGAAATCAAAGGTTTAGCCACAAATTCCCATGCTTGCCAGATAGGGGATTTATTCTTAGGAATGCCAGGTACCCGTGTGGATGGAGGAGAATTTTGGGAAAGCGCGATCGTAAATGGTGCAGTAGCAGCTCTAGTATCTCAACAAGCAGCTCAAAAATATCAAGCTAAAGATGAATGTGTGATTCCAGTTGCCGACATGATTCAAACTTGCCCGGAAGTTGCTACAGCATTCTACGACTATCCAGGGCAAAAAATGAAGATGGTAGGTATTACTGGCACCAACGGTAAAACAACCACCACCCACTTAGTAGAATTTCTCCTCAATAACGCTCAACTACCAACTGCTTTATTCGGTACCCTCTACTCTCGTTGGCCTGGTTTTGAGGAAACTGCAGCTTACACCACGCCTTTTCCAGTGGAATTGCAAAAACAACTGGCGCAAGCAGTAGCAGCAGGTAGCAAATATGGAGTTATGGAAGTTAGTTCCCACTCTCTACATCAAAAGCGAGTTTGGGGTTGTAGTTTTGAGGTGGCAGTATTTACCAATTTGACTCAAGACCATCTCGACTATCACAAAGATATGGATGATTACTTTGAGGCAAAAGCGTTGTTGTTTAGCTCAGACTATCTCAAGGGTCGCGCTATAGTTAATGCTGACGACCCCTACGGTAAAAAGTTAATCGCCAGAATGAAACCGGAACAAGTTTGGAGTTATAGCACTAGCAACACTTCCGCCGATTTTTGGGCTTCAGACTTGGAATATCAACCCACTGGAGTTAAAGGAATTCTGCATACTCCCCAAGGTGAAATTCCTTTTACTTTGCCCTTGGTAGGACAGTATAATTTATCTAATATGTTGGCAGCAGTGGGAACAGCTTTACATTTAGGTTTAGATTTGGCGATGGTGGTTACTCACTTATCAGAATTTCCTGGCGTTCCTGGTCGGATGGAAAAGGTGCAGGTTAGTAATGAGCAAGATGTCAGCGTCATAGTTGACTATGCTCATACTCCCGATAGTTTAGAGAATTTATTAAAAGCAGCACGACCTTTTATTCCCGGTCGAATGATTTGTGTGTTTGGTTGTGGAGGCGATCGCGACCGTACTAAAAGACCAAAAATGGGTAAAATAGCTGCCGAATTATCAGATTTAGCTGTAGTGACTTCTGATAACCCCCGCACTGAAGACCCAGAAAAAATATTACAGGATGTTTTAGAGGGAATATCTCCAGAAATTAAGCATTTAGTCATAGGCGATCGCTCCCAAGCTATTCGTACTGCCATTATGGAAGCAAAACCTGGAGATGGGGTATTAATAGCAGGAAAAGGTCACGAAGATTATCAAATTTTGGGAACAGAAAAAATCCATTTTGATGACAGGGAGCAAGCAAGAGATGCTTTGAAAGATAAGTAGGGTTTAAGTCAAAATTAAAGTATATCTGGGTTGGGTTTCGTGCTTCGCTTAACTCAACAGATTATATAGCAATGTGCGCTGGCATATTTACAAATTACAAGAACTGTCCAATAGCTAAAAGCCTTATAATATCGGTTTTTTATTCCCCCTGTTGCCTATTGCCTGTTGCCTGTTGCCTGTTGCCTGCGCACAGCGCTATATTTGCTGCCTCATCGGAGTAGGGACTGACACTTTTATACTTGGCATTGCTGGCAAATTTCAAAGATTTGGTGGTTTGCCTTAAAAATCTGGTTAACATTCCAAATTTATTAGTACAAAAATATTGTTGAGGTTAAATAACCTCATAGACAGTACCTCTAACATAACCTAGAAATATCAAGGGACCTCACGGGGTGACAAGCTAGTTGAAAGCTATATATAAAAAGGAATTTGCCGACTGGAGCTGAACAATACTTCAACAAAAAGAAAACCCTTATTGAGAATAGATGGGGTGTAGTGCGTTCGCTGCGCG
>NZ_JAAHGU010000148.1:0-17162 GCF_010692685.1 Okeania sp. SIO2F5
ATCCTTAAAACTTTAACCTTTAGCGATCGCCTAATTTATGAAAAATACAGCTCATACAGTTACTTTTATGTTACATTATCAATATTTATGTAATATGTAAAGATGCCAGCGCTCATTGCTATAAATAAAAAAACTGAAACTCTTACCTGTTTCCTGTTCCCAGTTAAGTGTTCCCTAAAAAGCAGTAAGATTTTTGACACGAATAAAATAGGATTGCTATAGATGTTGCATTCCACATTCCATAATCAGATATAGCAATTTCTTGTCCGTCAAATACTTCAATAATTTCACCCATATACTACTCCTTAATATCTTTGATTTAATCCAATATCATGGATTTTGTCTAAAACTCAACAATAATCTGTCGTCGTTCAAATATTCTACTTTTACTTCTTTTCCTAGTAGGGGATAGGTGGCAAAAGCTCAGTTTTGAAGAAGAAGTCAAAATTCAGAGATGAAAATTTCTCAACTCATCCCGAACGTCCATAATATTTTCCTTCTGAGTTCCTAGTTATTGCTGGTTACTTCTTGGGGATAAATTTAGGGATAATCTATTTTTTGACTGACTTTAATTCGGGCTTGCTGAATAAATCTGAAAGTATTGACTGATATTGGTTTTAGCATTTTAGAATTGAAAAAAGTACCAGCTTTTCGGTGGAAAAATTTCAAAAAGCTAGTATTTTGGGATGATTATGGCAGAAAAATTGAGAGACACAACTTAGCTCCTACCTCCCCTCTCATTCCCCTAACTCCTGTCTCCTGTCTCCTGTCTCCTGTCTCCTACCTCAGCAAAAAGACTTGATTCAGCAAACTCTAATTCTTTCCACACCAGAATAAATATTAAACTTTTTTCCCCGCAAAAATCCGATTAAAGTAATATTAAATTCCCTAGCTATTTCTACTGCTAAACTACTAGGCGCAGAAACAGCACAAACTATCGGCACACCTACAGTTATACATTTTTGTATAATCTCAAAACTCGACCGCCCACTCACCATAAAAATATGATTATTTAAAGGTAATATACCTGCTAAAAATTCTGAACCTATCAACTTATCTAAAGCATTGTGTCTACCCACATCTTCTCGCAATTTCAACAATTCCCCTTGAGTATCAAATAAAGCAGCAGCGTGTAAACCACCAGTAGATTTAAACACCCTTTGAGCATTACTTAATTTATCAGGCAAACTATAAATAACTTCCGCCGGAACTTCTGATTTTAAAGGAATAGCTGAAAAACCTTTAATATGCAGAGATTCTATACTTGCTTTACCACAAATCCCACAAGCGCTAGAGGAAAAAAAATGTCTTTCTAAGGTTTTTAAGTTTGGTTTTAATTCAGACTTAAGAGTGACATTAACAATATTTTGGAGTTGTTCCCCATCAATTTCTGGGTCTACACAATAACTAATTTTTTCAATATCTTCACGATTTTTGATAATTCCTTCACTATAGAGAAATCCTGCTGCTAAATCAAAATCATTTCCTGGAGTCCGCATCGTAACTGCTATAGTTTGTTTCGGAAAAGTCAGACGAATTTCTAAAGGTTCTTCTGTTACTAACTGGTCGTAACGAGTGAAAGAAATTTGATTTTCTACGACTAAAATTTGTACTTTAGTTTTGCTACGAGGAGAATTGTTCATATTTCAAGAAGGAAAGTTTGTATCAGAAGTCTGGATTGAGAAATAATTGAGATTAGATCGACTCCCCTTAATTAATAGGGTTTGCTGAAAAAGTCTTTTTCAGGATTAGGGGAGCGGGGGAGTAGGGGAGTGGGGGAGCAGAGAGTAGTTAGGAGAAACGAGGAATTAATTAGGAGATAGTCGGATATATTTGTCAGAGTGATTTTTCTGCTAAAATTTCTGCCTTTTATGCTAAGTTTTTGAGGGTTTTCAACTGAAAACTAGGCACTTTTTTCTACCTAAAAAGGCTGAATCCTTTATCTGTCAGTGCTTTTATATTTAATCAGCAACCCCTAAGTATAATAAAGACCCGATAATCTTCCTCAATTGTTTGTCTACTTCTACTATATATAGTTGGAAATATACAACAGATTCAGAAGGAAAAATTCATCAAAAGTGGGAAAACATTTACTGAATAATTAAGGTTAAAAGCCTCTTTTTTTTAAAGCGCTCAGGTAAGGATTCAGCTTACATTTGTACTGAAACAAATTTTATGTTAGGTTGGACATAATTATGAAATTTATTAACTTGTCTGTCTTGATCTAAAGTCAAATCTGATTAAAATATAGCAATATGATTTTAGTTGTGAGATATTGGAGACTTTTGTTTTAGGGAATAGGGAATAGAGAAGAAACGAATACATAAGAATAAGATAACAGCTATATTCTATGCTTGAAAGAAACACCTCAATTCTCACATCTGATTCCTGATTGTTATATTATTCTATGTAACTTCATATTAATTTTGAAGATACAGAATTTTCTTTTTTATCCCCTTAATACCAGTTTAAAAAAAGAATGCTACAAATAGGTGCATCTCGCTCGGAGATACTAAAAAAAAATAGCTTCTCCAATTCATTTTAGATATTTATCTATATTATTTTCACATTTTTTTATTCAATATTTATTCCCTCTTCTTTACTTCTACCATTTGTAACAAACATTTATCAGGCTTTATATAAAAGTTGAAGTTTTCAAACCAAATTTTCGGTAATTATTAATTATTAATTGTTAAACTTTCTAAATTTAATCATCAGTTTATATTCTAACCAATTCTTTCCAGTGCTAGATATACGATATATATTTGTTTGAATAAATATATAACATGAGGATTTCCAACTCTTAGACAGAGAGTTATTTTTATCCTCAACCTTTACTATCGGTCCAAATATTAAGATGAGATTAATTTCTCTTCAAAAATAACATAACCCTAAAAATTTACCCGATAATTATTGTGCAATAAAAATTGTTATATTAGCTAAATAAATTATGTTACCCAAGCCAAATAAAATCTGGAACCCACAAATTTGGGCAAGTTGGAAACCCTTCGGTATTGGCGAACAATACCCCAATAACTACTGGGAATTAATACGCGCAACAATTGAAAATCTCGACCAACTCCCCTATGCTTGGGAAATTCTCAATAAAGGAGTCTGCGACGGGTGTTCCCTCGGTACCACTGGGATGAAAGACTGGACTCTCGATGGCTTTCATTTATGTAATGTCCGTCTGCGACTATTGCGCCTTAATACCATGGCCGCTTTTAACCCAGAAATACTAGCAGATGTTTCTCAACTACAAAATAAAAGTAGTGCAGAATTGCGAGAAATGGGACGACTACCTTACCCCATGCGTCGTGACAAAGGGGACAAAGGGTTTCGACGAATTAGCTGGGATGAAACTTTAGGAGTAATTAGCGATCGCCTCAAAAATACTCATCCAGACCGTCTGGGTTTCTACCTCACCAGTCGCGGCACTGTGAATGAAACTTATTATGTGGCCCAAAAAGCTGCACGGGCAATGGGGACTAATAATATCGATAATGCGGCCCGCATTTGTCATTCCCCTAGTACCGGAGCGCTCAAAACTACTATTGGTGCTGCTGCTACTACTTGTTCTTACAAAGACTGGATAGGTACAGATTTATTAGTATTTATCGGTTCCAATGTAGCAAATAATCAACCTGTTACTGTTAAATATTTACACTGGGCGAAAAAAGCAGGTACAAAAATTGTAGTTATTAACACTTACCGGGAACCAGGAATGGAACGTTATTGGGTACCGTCTATTCCTGAAAGTGCTTTATTTGGTACTAAGTTTGCCGAAGATTTCTTTTTAGTTAATGTTAATGGCGATTTGGCTTTTCTGAATGGCACTATTAAACATCTAATTGCTAATGATTGGATAGATAAATTTTTTATCGATAATTATACGAATCAATTTGAAGAATTAAAAGCTTCATTAGATGCTCAATCTTGGGAAGAGTTAGAACGCTTTTCTGGAAGCACCCGCAATGAAATGTATGCCTTTGCAAAAATGGTAAAAGCAGCAGAAAAAGCAGTATTTGTTTGGAGTATGGGTATTACTCAACATGAATGTGGGGAAGATAATGTCAGAGCTATTATTAATTTAGCTTTAACTAAAGGTTTTGTAGGTAGAGAAGGCTGTGGTTTAATGCCAATTCGGGGACATTCTGGCGTGCAAGGTGGAGCAGAAATGGGATGCTATTCTACGGTGTTTCCTGGAGGGAGAAAGATTAACCAAGAAAATGCGGAAGTTATGAGTAATTTTTGGGGTTTTTCTGTGCCTAATTCTCCTGGTTTAATTGCTTCGGAAATGATTGATAATGCTGCGGAAGGAAAGTTAGATGTTTTGTTTTCTGTAGGGGGAAATTTTTTAGAAGTTTTGCCAGATCCAGATTATGTAGAAGCTGCGATAAAACGATTGCCTTTGAGAATACATCAGGATATTGTTTGTTCTAATCAAATGTTAGTTGAACCGGGAGAAACGGTAATATTGTTACCTGCGACGACTCGTTATGAAATTCCGGGAGGAGTAACAGAAACAACTACGGAAAGAAGGGTGATTTTTAGTCCGGAAATTCCTGGAAGGAGAGTGGGAGAAGCTCGCCCGGAATGGGAAGTTTTTATGGATTTGGCAAAATTAGTACGTCCTGATTTAGCAAATCAATTAGAGTTTGAAAATACTTCAGAAATTCGTCAGGAAATTGCTTTAGTAATTCCGCAATATTCGGGAATTCAGCATTTAAAAGAACCAGGAGATAATTTTCAATATGGTGGTTCTCATTTATGTTTTGGTTGGAATTTTCCCACACCGGATAGTAAGGCTAATTTTTCAATACTTTCTCCATCTCAAGAAGAGTTAAAAGAGGGATATTTTTTAGTAGCGACTCGTAGAGGTAAGCAGTTTAATAGTATGGTGCAGTCAAAGAAGGATGCTATTACTGGAGCTATGCGAGAAGCAGTTTTAATTAATCCTATTGATGCGGAAAATTTGAGTTTAAAAGATGGGGGTAAGGTACTGTTAAAGAATGATTTGGGTGAGTTTCAAGGAAGAGTATATTTAGCTCCGATGAAACCAGGTAATTTACAAATACATTGGCCGGAAGGAAATGTGTTATTAGATCAGGGTAAACGTTCTGTTGAAGGTGTGCCTGATTATAATGCTTTGGTCTGTTTAGAAAAGTTAGATTAGGTTAAAGTTTTGAAGATATTGAGTGGGTGAAAAGATGGAAAATTTTTGATTCAAGGAGGTTACTGATTTTTGAGTAATACTAAATCTCACGCATTCTTGCTACATCTTCTTGAAAGTAGGGAGTAGGTAGCAGGAAAGAAAGAATATAGTTTTTCTAATCCTGAGTATTTTGTTAAGTAAGCTTTCATTATTTGGACTCTGAACTACTGTGCCACATTTACATGGAATCTACTCTATCTTCCAAAGAGAAGTGATTTTTATTGATTAATTGTTAATTTAAGAATAAATTTCTATAGAAACTTTCTTGTTGAATAGAGTTATATAATCTCCTTTGAAGAGTGTGATAAAAAACTTTCTCCTCTTCCTTCTTTGTTCCCTCCTGACTCCTGACTCCTCACTCCTCCAAAGAGAGGTAATTTTTAGTGATTAATTGTTAATTTGAGAATAAATTTCTATAGAAACTTTCCTGTTAAATAGAGTTATATCATGTCCTTTTAAGAGCGTGATAAAAAATTTTCTTCTCCTCTTCCTTCTTTATTTCTTCCTGACTCCTGACTTCTGACTCCTGACTCCTCCAAGGAGACGATTCATAAATTTTATTTTTAATAATGGTCTCTATCATTATAAAATATTAAAAATATTGATAGTGAACCTCTAGGCATTATTGCTTGGGCATTATCTAGAAAATCTCAAAATGAAAATCTAAAAATTCAAGGTAGAAAATTCAACTAATAACTTAAGTTTACTGACAACTTACAACTGATAATTGAAATGACTGATTAATATTCTTTCAATAAACTTTAAAACAAAAATCTAGTGGGATAACAAAGCTAAAATGACAGAATTCTGGAATCAAGTTTTAAACTTCGCAGAAACAATAACTTTTCGAGTAGGAAATCAATTATTAAAAGACTTCGGAAATGTCACAGCAGATGAAAAAGCTGACGGTAGTTTAATTACTAAATCCGATAAATGGGCAGATAGAGAAATTAGAGAAGCGATCGCTCATACTTTTCCCACTCATGGAATCTTAACAGAAGAAACTCAACAGATATTTCCTAGTAATGAATGGTGTTGGATTATTGACCCCTTAGATGCTACTACAAACTTTGCTCAAGGTATACCAATTTGGGCAACTTCTATCGCATTATTGTATCAAGGTATTCCCATATTTGGTTATATACATCTGCCTCCATTACATCAATCTTATTATGGTTTTTATTATCAAGAAAATCAGACTTATTTATCGAACCCACCTATCACCAGAGCATTTTTAAATCATCAACCAATTCAACCAAATCAAGACAATATTACTGGTAATCATTTATTTAATCTTTGTTCCCGAAGTACCAAAATTTTACCTCAAATTCCCACAAAAATTAGAATGTTAGGCATAGCAAGTTATAACTTTTTACTTGTAGCTTGTGGTGCATCTATTGCAGGAGTTGAAGCTACACCTAGAATTTGGGATATTGCAGGAGCTTGGGTAATAGCAAAAGCTGCAGGTGCAGTGTGGATACCATTAGAATCTACAGATATTTTTCCTTTAAAAATTGGCAAAGATTATTCGAGTCATCCCTTTCCTACTTTGGTTGTCGGAAATCAACAATTAGTGTCATATTTTTTGCCTTTAGTACAACCTTTAAGAAAGTAGGAGAAGGAAGAAGGAAGAAGAGGGAAGGAGGAAGGTTGATTACCGAAAAATTAGGTTTAAAGCCTCTCCTTTAAAGGGGAAACAAGAAAAATTTTTCATGATTAGTCAATCCTCTTCTTTTCCAGGAGAGGTAATAATTAATAATTAATTATTAATTGTTGAAAGATATTTCCTTGTTTTAGATATTCTATAAGTAAGTAAGCATTTCCTACGGAATGCTGCGCAAACAGCCGTCAGCTATCAGCTATTGTTTTTTATCTTGATTTAAACCCTATATTAAGGGTTCTTATTAAGCCAGAATCCCGTCATAATTAAATCTGACAAAAGTAGGTCTATTTGACCTTAAAATCTATATTTATTTAAACACTTCCGTAAGCATTCAGCTATTAGCTTCATTCCCTTGAATTGTATGAGTTAAAAACTCAAAATGAGTCTTTCTTGTGCTTAAATTCATAGGTAAAAATGTAGTAAAAGTTAAACTAATTTTTATTTCATTCATTAAAAAGCTGATAGCTGACCGCTAATAGCTGTTTGCGCAGTATTCCGCAGGAAATACTTACATAAGTAAAGAGTAATAATGGCAGTTGCTATATATAGCAGTTTTCGAGTTTATAAAGTATAAATTTTTATGTTTTTAGGGAACTCTTAACAGGGAATAAAAAATGAATAAAAATTATAAATTAGTCTTAAACTGTACCTCGCGCTTCCTGAAATTTGCTGTAATTAATAATCGTAAGCATTCAGCTATTAGCTGTCAGCTATCAGCAAAAAGACTCTCTCCTGAAAGACAGTGTTTAAATTAAAATAGACTTTAAGGTCAAAGGAACCTACTTTTTTCGTAAGACAATTAAATATTGCTTTTATCCTAAACTAAAAGTAATAGCTGATAGCTGATAGCTGACGGCTGAATGCTTACTAATAATCAATCCTCATTCCAACAATATAGAAGGAAAAATCGTTGAACTGATTAATGCTAAATAATACCAAAATACTCCATATTACCAATTATATTAAATCCGTTTAATTGCGCATAGATCCAAATTAGACTGATATGGAATAGGGAATAGTAAAATTTCTAGCAATAATCAACGTTTAAGGGTTGAGTATCCTCTATTGACTCCTGATATCATGTCTCATTAAATAATTGTAATAAACAATCTTTACCCAACCTGGTAGGGACGTTGCATGCAACGTCCCTACATTGCGGTTAATTAATGTTACTTGATATGACTCGTGACTCCTGACTACTTCTTCAAAGGAAATAGTAAAATTTATACCAATACTAAACGTTTAAAGGTTTAGCATCCTCTACTGACTCCTAACTCCTAACTCCTGACTCGTGACTCCTGACTCCTTCTTCTTACCCACTCAACAATTCCATCTGCTAATACCTTTGCTAACTTCTGTTGTTCTTGAGAATTCATAATCCATTCAAATTCATAAGGATTAATCATAAATCCTAACTCCAATAATACAGAAGGAGCTATTGTCGGACGAGCTAAAGCTAAATTATTCCAAAATACCCCATAAGAAGGTCGGTCTAATTTTTCCACTAAATAATTATGTAAAAATACTGCCAAACTATGAGCTTGAGCATGATACCAAAAAGTACCTATTCCCTGAGTTTTTAGAGCATCGCCATAATCAGGTAAAGCATTATAATGAACAGAAAGTGCTAAATCTGGAACTTGTTGATTAATCATTTCCACGCGATCTTTAGGATATAAATCCTCTTCTGCTTTTCGTGTCATATATACTGAAGCACCCCGTGCAATTAACTCATCCTGTAATAACTTCGACACAATTAATGTCACATTTTTTTCCGGATAACCAGTAGGACCTCTTGCACCTAAATCATTCTCACTCCCATGTCCAGCATCAATCAAAATTTTCATTCCAGTTAAAGGTTTATATGCAGAACTAATTCCACTTTTGACTGCCGGAGGATGTCGCAAAGTTAATCGCAAAGTTGTACCAACATATTCTAATTTATAACCCCATTGTTGCTCTGTTTTTAAATAAAACTTATACCTAACTCCCTGCTCATTTTTCACTGTTGAAGTTAAGATTGGTTGCCAGTCTAATCGCTCAATTAAGGGGTCATCATCTAAACGAATAGTATCAGTTTGAGCAGTCGTATTATGCAGAATTAAAGTTAAATAACCATCCCCTTGTTCGACTGTAACTGGCACCGGTACTTGCAAAGGAAATCTAATTTCTGTTGCACCTTGAACCTGACGAGCAATAGCACTCCGAATTACCGAACGGGGTGGTGCTGCATCTGTAAATATTCTAGTCTCATCTGCTTTGATCCATCCACCATAGTCAAGGCGTAAATAGTCTCCTTCTTTCCCTGTAATCAAAGCTTTAGTACCTTTTGGTAAGGGTGTCAAGCGCGAATAAGTGGTACTGGGTCCAGTTCTCGCAACTCCCTCTTCTACTGTTACTTCCGCCACCTCAAATACAGTCGGAGAAAGAATAGTCACTTTTCCCGGTGCTTTTTGAGTCACTGTCTTACCTCTGAGACTTAGTTTAAACTCAGGTTGACCTAAATCTCCTGGTTTCTCTGCTTTCGCACAACCTTGATAATATTCTCCCGCAGAAGGAACAGGTTGATTATCTCCTGTTAATACTGCTAAATTTCCTGGTAAATTTACTACTTGAGACTGAGAAAGTAAAGGAATAGTTTGGGCAGCTAATAAAACAGAAATATTAGCATTTGGAGGAGCGATCGCTTGAAAACAAATTAATTCCCCTGGCATTCTGGCAATATCTTTTGCTGGAGTCAAAGAACCTTGACCAAAAGCTATTCCCACTGGTAAAGGTGGTTGGTTTGAGTTGCGTGTTACCGTAATTATTTTTTCTTCGTCTTGATGGCGTACAGTAAATATATTTTTCCCTATTTGTAATGGAAAACTAGGGGCAAAATGACCTGATTTACTACGTTCATTAATTGCTTTTCCATTAACAGTAACCTCTGCTTCTGGAGAAGCTGTGCCAATTAGAAAAATTCTGTCTGAAGTAGTTTTGTGGCTTGCGGAAGGATAGGCAATAAATAGAGATTTTGTTGTGGTTTCTTCCGATAGTTTAAGTGGATTTTCATCTCTATTATTGTGTGACATAGCAATAGGGCAAATGGTACTTATTACTCCTAAAAATATCATTAATCCTAAAGTTGATGAGCCGATAATTTTGCTAAATATTTTGGGAATTATTGTTTTTTTTGTCGCCATTAGCAGTGGATTAAAATTTACCATATTACTTTTTTGTTTTTTTTAGTTATATTTCTTTATTGTACTAAATTTTTCTCTTTGGTAATCAAGAGATAGGAGATAGGGAAAAAAGTGTTGTCATCACTAATTATCCGGACATGGTATTAGGAGGCGCGGATAAATATTGGATTTGAACTATTAAATTTTTAAATTCGTATTCAATAGAACATCTGTATTTAGAGGAAGTAATTTGGCGATTACTGTATAATATCATCTCCGGTTGAATACTTATAAATAAACAACGGAGTCCTCAGGAGTTAGTCATCAGGAGTCAGGAGGGAAGCAAGAATTCATTAATGGATAATGGATAATGGATAATTGATAATTACCTCTGGTTAAAACCGCTACGGAATTGAATATAAGGAGATATTATTTCTTTTCTCTTGGTCGATTGGATATGGCGAGGTCTCCTCGCCATCCCACCCTACGGGAAGCTACGCTAACGACCGCTTTTTCCCCTTAAAAAGGGAGGCTTCAAGGCGCGAATTATTTAATAATTAATAATTAATAATTAATAATTAATAATTAATAATTCGGTAAAAAAGAAGAATAAAAAATAAATAGGAGGAAAAGGAGAAAGTTTTTTTGATCACTAATTATCCGGACATGATATTAATTTAAATTATATTGTTCTGAGCTGAGACTGAATCCTTAAAGCCGAGTCTCAGCTTTTTTTCTAGCTTTGTCCAATCTGCAGTCCGTAAGATGAAGCAGAAAATTAAGAAAATTGAACGAGAAGGACAGGTCATTCCTCGTGATTGTCATATCATTCGTTATCAAGTCAATAGAAACCAAAAACTTTACTATTATTATAAATTACAATCTGCTTCACCGATTTTTCCTATGGCTACTGATAGTCAGAAAAAAACTAAATATAAATATGAACGGAAAAGCCGGAAGTGAAGCTCATATTGATGCAGTTGAAAAAATGACTCGAAGGGATATTATTGATGAGCTGGAAAGGGTTATTCATTCCCTTCAAGAAAGTTATTTAGATATTTGTTTTGGTGGAGAAATTGAACCAGATCCATCCTATGATCTTCAGGATGATAAATAATATGATAAAAGAAGATCACTCCAGATTTGATTCTATTACCATAACCCAGTAGTTAGCGTAAATATTACACTAACTATTTTTTTATATTTGTCCAAGATCCAATAAATAGCTGTTCAATAATTAATTATTACCTCTTCTGTAATAGAAGGATTGACTCAAAGGATTTTTTTTGTCTTTTCTACATGAATGGAGAGGCTTTATACCTTAATTTTTCGGTAATATGAAGCTCGAGTAACCAGATATGGCGATATATGGCGATCGCCCGATTATATAATTTATAATACTACCGGACATCAGAATTTAGGTAGAAACTTAATGGCAGAAACAACAGCATATTTCAATGCAGATGTAGTTATTATTGGTGGTGGTATTGCGGGTCTGGCAACAGCTTATTACCTCAGCCAGAAACAACATCTACAAATTATATTGCTAGAGAAAGACTCTATCCCTAATCCCAATAACAGTTCCTATGGCGATGAACGGATGTATCGCCGAATGTATTCTAATGAATATCTGTCAGAATTGCAAGAGGAAAGCTTGAAAGAGTGGGAAATGCTTGAAGCTCAACATGATTGTCAATTACTCAGACAAAATGGCTTGCTTTTCTACGGCGAAGCTTGGGATGAAGAAACAATAGAAGGTAGTATTCCAGGTGCTCGCCGAGTGATGGAAAAGAAAGGGATTCCATTTGAAGCCTTAAATGCTGAACAACTCCAAGAACGTTGGCCAATGCGACCTAAACCAGATTTTATCGGTTTGTTTGAAAGCACTTCCGGTATGGTTTGGTCTGCACGAGCAATTGAGGTATTTCGCTCTCAAGCAGAAGCCAATGGCGTATCTATCCACACAGGGGAAGAAACTGTTAGTCTCAACTGCACTCCTAGTAGCACGGTTGAAATCAAAACACGATCGGGAAATACATTTTTAGCGAATCAAGTTGTTTTAACGGCGGGACCTTGGACTAATGATTTACTCAGCTCATTTACAACTCCCCTTAATTTAGAAATTTGGCCGATGTTATGGGGACACTATCAGGTGGAAGAGACTTTACGAGATCGGTTTCCACAATGGTTTTGTTTTCAGCAAGAAAAGCCGGATAGTAACGATGGTGGACTCTACTACGGATTTCCTTGTCATACTCCCGAAACATCACTCATCAAAGTTGGGATTGATTGGTGTCCGCCAGAATTACGGACAAAAACCATGAGTACATTTGTGAGAGAACCCGATTCAGAGCTTGCGCAGTTACTCGATCGATTCCTTCGTCATAATTGGGATGGAATTAAAGAGTGTGTGGGTCTGTATTTTAGTCCATACACGATGACAAAAGATACTCTATTTGTGCTGGATAAGCTTCCCGGATACCCACAAATTAGTCTTTTTACGGGTGGATCGGGTCAAGCGTTTAAGTTTACACCACTTTTAGGCAAGTTGCTTGCTGAGTTAGTTTTAGATCAGACCCCCTCTTTTGATTTATCTCCCCTCAGTGCTAGTCGGGAGTGTGTTATATCATCTCCGGATGAACAGTTATAAATAATTAGGGAGGAGTCAGTCCTCAGGAGTCAGGAGTCAACCCACCCCTAACCCCTCCCAGGAGGGGAAGTCAGGAGGAATGGGGAATTTAGAGAAGGCACGAGGAAGAATTATCCCTTGATTTTTCAGCAAGAGCGTCAACCCAAAATCCTAACTTTTTGAGAACCCTAGAACGAAAACCTTGTACTTTTTTAAGACCTAAAAAAGCTAAAACCTTTATCTGCCAATGCTTTTAGATTTAATCAGCAGAGCAATAATTATTAATTATTGAATAGGATGCTATGGGGCAACAAAGTCGTAAGCATCCTAGTTTTGCTTATTCTTTGTAAATCCGAAGATGGGTGTGTGAATAATCCATTGAAAACTGACTGGGATTTTCTCGAACCCTAGCGGTAAATCTTGCGTAAAATTGGTTGACAAGATCTAAAACATCTTCATGGGAGCGATTAGTGAAGGCATTTCGGAAGGTATGTTCACTCCAAGAACGAATTGTTTGGGTAAGTCCTTGGGCAAATTTCTCAGTGTCCCCATCTTCTTCGTACTGAGATCGATAAGGACAGGGAATTAAGATGGTTTGTATCTCCCCTAATCTTAACCCAGCTTGATAAACTTCACTTTGGGAATCTTCAAGACAGGCAATAAATTCAGCTTCTGTTCGGTAATAATTTTGGAATGTAGCGTCAACATACTCCTCTGGCTTAATTAAACCCTCAATCTGCATTTGTTTCCAAATTTCGTGCAGAATATCGTGCATATTCAAGTCTACCTGATTGTTGCCTAGATAACGCCCTTTTCCATCTGTGGATAAGTTGGCACTGACTATTTGCCCCCCTGATTTGAGTTCTTTCGCCCTAGCTAGAAGAATAGTAGTCCAGTCAAGCTGTGATTGGGCTTGGAACATTGCTTTATCTTCCCCTTGTTCACAAGCATTAATATGGGTATGGTAGGTTAGATGTTTAGGCAACTTACTTAACCAGTGCATGGCTGTGGAAGAGAAACCAAAGTCTAGACTATTGGGAGGACACACAGGTTCATAAAATGAGCGTGGAACCATTGAAACGACTAGATTTTGATCGTCTTGCATTAAAAAGCATGAAGTTTGACCCAAAGCATTAAAATCATTACTGGGTAAATCACTAAATATTGCTTCAATAAAAACCCCGCTATTTTGTTTTTTGATTGTATCAAAAATTTGCTGCCATAATCCTTGGGTAGTACCGCCATCTGCAATACCGTAATCAGCTAGTCTTACTTGTGAACTGTTTTGGATGGATTGGATTGCTGTTGTGACTAAATCCCCAGCAGCTTCGAGGCAAAGTTTTGCTCCAAGTGTGTTGAGTGAGTAGTCAGATGCCATATAAATTGCCATATCAGATATTCTCCAATGATGATGATTTTTTTTCTGCTTTTGGGTTTAATTTTTCTCTAAAAAATCTGGCATTTGACATCCCACTCTGGGTTGTTTATCTGCTGCTGAAATCAGGGTTGATATGACTTGTTCGTAGGATTCTTCGCTATTGGTTAGCTCTGTCACAAAAATCTTGACTTTTTTTTCAACTATTTCTTGAACAAATGCATAAATATAGCAGGGGTCTACTTGCTTGAAAATTGATGGGGCATAAAACTCGATTGAGTCGCAAATAACAGCACCAGCACTACTAATTGATTCCGGAATAAAAGTGATGGATTTTGCCTGTAAAATATCAAGTACCGAAGGTTCACTTAGGGGAACATTAGCAGAACCAACAATATATTGACACTGCAAGGAATCGGCAATTTCTGGTGTAATTAGACCACTGATGGAACAAGGAACTAATGCATTACAGGGAATATCCCACCAGTTATGATCCTGTGAGATATTCTTGCAATTTGGAAGATCGGCTCGCTGGGGTACTATATCATAAGTCATGATACTTGCTCCCAGTTTTTGGAGACCTAGAGCAGTAGCTTTACCCACCTTTCCCGAACCATGAACCAGAAAAACTAAGCCCTCAAGATTTTTTCCAAAAATACCTTGAATACTACCCACTACACCATAAGCTGTGGCAATACTCGGGTCAACTTGAGAATCTAGAGATGCCAGAATATAAGGACAGTGGTTTCTGAGATATTCCATGTCCTCCAAGGAAGTATTTAAGTCACAACCAGTGTACATCAAACCGTTAAGCTCATTCAGCATAGAACCGATAAAACTCAATAGCTCTTTCTTGCAGGCTTGACAATCGGCCATCGCTACAACAATTTTACCACCGCTAAAACCTGTATTGTACAGACGATGTTTATGGGTCATAACGAGGGACAAATTTCTACAGTCCTCCCAAGCAAGTGTCTGAGATTTATAAGTTTTCACCCTCAATCCACCGTTACTGGGCTGACTCAGGGTTGGTCTGTCTAACCCAATAAAGCATTGCAAACCATCTCTATCCTTCTGAATAATTTTCATCTAAACTAAATTTGTTATACTATGGTGGATTATATTACAAAGGTAAAAAAAACATCAATTCTCTGACAAATTTGTTCCTGTATTTCTTGCTTCTTCTACCCAGCCATCAAACTGCTCTTGATTTTTCTTTACCCACTCCTCTGCATGGCGACGTAAATCTTTGGAGTTACTTTCACCATCTTGTACGAGTTTTTGTTGACCATTAACATCTTCAATAGGAATTGAAACCAGCTCAAACAGACGTTTGGCGGCTGGATTAGCTTGCAAAAATTTATTGTTTGCTACTATCCGCACTCTATCAACTGCAATACCTAGATTTTTTCCCTCTAGCATAGTTTCTTGTTCCGACACTTCTCCCTGTTCTTCTGGTAGAGAAGTAAAAGGCACTTCTAGCCAGATTGCATCCTTACCAGGTTCTAACACTGCAGGTACCCAGTGAGGAGTGTAAACATAATAGAGAATAGGTTTTTCCAGTCGGTTGCGAGCTACTACATCTGCCAACAAAATATCATAATTACCTTGATCGTGTTCAACGGTATCTCTCAGTCCATAGACATCCAAGTGATGCTCAATCACTAATTCACAACCCCATCCAGGATTACAACCTGCTAAGTTAGCTTTGCCATCACCATCTGAGTCAAAAAGTTGGGCAATTTTGGGATCTTTAAGTTGCTCTAAGCTGATAATTTTATATTTATCAGCAGTTTTTTTGTCAATTTGATACCCTTGCAAAGCATTGTCAACAATAATTCCCACCCGCTTGAATTTATCTTCGCCTCCGTTTTCTATAAAAAATTTATTTTGGAGTTTTTCCCAATGATCGGTGTAGAAATCTAATTCTCCGTTACTAACAGAAATATGCACTACGGGAACACTGAGCTGTTTGACGGGTTCAGTTTGATAACCAAGCTTTTCTAGACCAATATTAATAATTTCTGTTAAAAATGCTGCATAGGTTGTGATACTAGAGCCAGAGCTTACTTTTACCCCTTTACCCGGCATCGTTTGGTCTGTTGATTCAGGATTAGATTGGATAGTCGGTTGACAGGCAATTAAACTGATTGACAGAAAAGCTAGAACTATTTTTAAGCAGTGTTTTTTTCTTTTTCGTTTCATTTTCGTTTTTTAAGCTAGTTTTAGTCAAGCAATGGCTTAATTTTATTCCATAGAGCTAGTGGGTATCCTAATGGTGTTTATGAGAGACCTGACATCAAGGTATAAACCATAAAATTTAAAAAATCTCAAAGCTATACACAGTATGATTTTAGGCAATTCAATTTAACACCATATCATAAAATGAAGCTAATTGATTTGAGATTTTTCCATTCGCCAAATGGAGTTTAATTAGGGTTTGCTGAATAAAGTCTTATGGGTGAGGGTAGGAGACAGGAGACAACCCACCCCCAACCCTTCCGGTGGAGGGGAAGACAGGAGACAACCCACCCCTCGCCCCTCCCCCTCCCAGGAGGGGAGAAATGGATCGGGAGCGAGGAAGTAGGAGTAAGAATTCTAAGAATGATTTTTCTGCCCAACTATGCGCCTAAAATACGCTCCTTTTTGAGCGTGAAGAGCTGAAAACCAGGTACTTTTTTCGAGCCAAAAAAGGCTAAAACCTTTATCTGTAAATACTTTTAGATTTAATCAGCAAGCCCTAATTATATAAAATATTATTGTCAGTATTTAATAAGTAGTCAGAAAAATTACACTCTCAAAAATCTTGCGGACAATCTGGAAAAAGTTGGCCACGATGAAATTAACCGTTATTTGAACAATGTTGAAACACGGGAAAGAAATTTTGTGGCGTTGCTGAGTGGTAATGATTTTTAGATTAAGTATCAACGCAAAACATAAGTTTTTCAATTTTACCTTCAGCTACTTACCATTACATTTCAGCAACGCCCAGTTTGCTGATGGAGCAGTAGAGCTTGATTTTGTTCCTGGTAACCATGTTACGATGATGCGAGAGCCAAATGTTCCGGTTTTAGCTGAAAAGCTAAGAGCTAACCTGGCAAGAGTAAATTATAAAG
>NZ_JAAHGU010000149.1:0-16883 GCF_010692685.1 Okeania sp. SIO2F5
GGGAAGTCAATGTGTAGGAGAAAACAAGTACTTATGGTTAGCATCTTTGCGTGAAGAAGTAGGTGCATGGGAACAGATGCTGTGTAGTTTAGGAAAATTGTATGTACAGGGGGTGGATATAGATTGGTTAGGGTTTGAGGGAGATGATCGACGAAATAAAGTAGTGTTGCCCACTTATCCTTTTCAAAGACAAAGTTATTGGATAGAAAGTCTGGAAATTTCAAAACCTATAGTTATTGACTATTACGATGAACTGATTAATTTTGAAAAGGAAGATGAAGAAATAATTTTAAATTATGCTCCTTTGCCACAAATTATTCCTGGTTTCTCTTGGCTTATAGAAATATCAGAAAAAAAACATGATAATCTTCTTAAAATTGCTCAACAAGAAATAAGAAGAATAGCTTATGAAAAAATAGACTTTAATTGTTGTAAAAAAGTTCTTGATTTTGGTTGTGGCCATGGCACAGATTTGATCGATTTGGCGAAGAATCACGAAAATATGAAGCTTTGTGGTTACACAATATCAAAGGAGCAAGTTGAGCTAGCACATAAAAAAATAAATAGACTGAATTTGCAAGATAGAGTACAAATTTTTAATCGTAATAGTTCACATGATGAATTTCCAGATAATTACGATATGATTTATGGTTTTGAAGTAGCTTGTCATGTCAAAAATAAAGAGGGATTATTTACTAATATTGGTAATCATCTAAATCAAGATGGTCATTTAGTTTTATCCGATTTTATCTCTAGTGGCTCTTTTTCTATTGACTATGATGCTCACTCTTCTTATTTAATTCCCAAAAAGGAATGGCTTAATTTGCTATCAAACAATAATCTTCAGATTGTAGATTATGTAGATATTAGTCAGGAAATTGCCAATGGGTTATACGATCCGAACTTTGAAAATAATCTAGAATATGTATGTAAAAAATTTAATTTCAGCGAAAATACTAAAGTAGGTTTTAAATCCTATGATAATTTGTACAAGATGCTTCGTAGGGGGCTAGTAAGCTATGTAATTTTGAGTGCAAAAAAACAAAATAACTTGCCAGTAAATGAAATTTATCAGTGGAATCAAGAAAAACTCAATGCACCACTATATTATTCTGATGTCTCATTACAGCAACTTTTTTATGGAGTGGAATGGCAAAATCAAATCCCTAAAGACAAATATTTAATTAAAAAAAGTATCCCAGCTACAGAAAAAGGAACTTGGTTGATCTTTAGCGATCTGGGTGGTGTTGGCCTACAACTGAGAAAAATAATAGAAGAAAGTGGCGATCGCTGCGTTATGATTTTCCCTGGTAAAACTTACAAAAAGCAAGGGAAGGAAAGCTGGGAAATTAACCCATCTAAACAAGATGATTTTGAGTTTTTATGCCAAGAAATAGTAGCAACTAACTCAGATTCTTGGAAAGGAATAGTTCATTTGTGGAGCTTAGAGTCTTGCCCATCTGTGGAACTGACGACCTCTAGTTTGGAGCAAGCACAAAGATTAGGTTGTGGCAGTGTGCTACATTTAACACAAGTTTTGGTAAAAAACTTTAAATCTATTTCGCCTCAACTGTGGCTAATTACTAGAGGATCTCAACCTGTAATATCCCAAACAAAAGAATTAGCAGTTGCTCAAACTCCGCTCTGGGGACTAGGGAAAGTAATTTCTCTAGAATATCCTCAATTATGGGGAGGGTTAATAGACTTAGATCCGAAAATATCTGAAAATCAAGCAGAAATGCTCTGGCAAAATATAACAGGTACTCAACAAGAAGCACAGATCGCCTTTCGTTCAGGAAAAACCTATGCAGCTCGTTTAGTCAAAAAATTACTGCCAAAATTCCAACCAGTTTCATTTGATGTTGAAGGAACTTATTTAATTACTGGAGGACTAGGTAGTTTAGGTTTACAAGCAGCACAATGGTTAGTCTCTCAGCAAGCTAAGTATTTAGTTTTAATGAGTAGAAGTAAACCAAATGAATTAGTACAAGCAACTATTTCTAAATTAGAAGAACGAGGAACAAAAATAATCGTAGCTGAAGCAGATGTATCTAAGAAGGAAGACTTAGTGAGAGTTATGGAACAGATGAAAAAGTCCATGCCTCCTCTTAAAGGGGTGATTCATGCTGCTGGAGTTGCAAAAGTTCAACCTTTTGAGGAAATAAAACTCAATCATTTAGAAGCAATACTTCGTCCCAAGGTAATAGGGGGATGGTTACTGCATCAGCTAACTCAAGATCAAGAAATAGACTTTTTTGTCAATTTCTCTTCTATCGCAGCAGTTTGGGGTTCAGTCGATCAAGCTCATTATGCTGCTGCTAACCATTTTTTGGATGGGTTAAGCCATTATCGTCAAGCTATAGGACTACCAAGTAATAGCATTAATTGGGGACCATGGGCAGGAGGAGGAATGGCAGATACAGAAAGATTGAATTGGTTAAGCAAGATAGGTATTAAGTCTTTGGAGCCACAAAAAGGTATAGCTGCTTTGAGCAAACTGTTGGCAGCCAATCATCCTCAAACAGTAGTAGTAGATATTGATTGGGCTTTATTTAAACAATTTTATGAAGTAGGACAAAAACGGTTATTTCTAGAAAAAATAGATTCTTATTCAAAGGTAGAGCGAGTTTCGGAACAAACTTCAGAGATTATGAAAAAACTTAATGAAGCACAAAAAAACAAGCGTCAACAGGTTCTGAGTTATTATCTTCAAATTGAAATAGGTAAACTGCTAGGATTTTCTCATTCTCTACTTCCAGAATTAGACTTAGGATTATTTGACATGGGAATGAATTCCTTAAGTCTAGTTGAATTAAGAAATTTGTTGAATTCTAGCTTAACTTGTTCTATTAGTACAGCCACATTATTTGATATTTCTAATATTCAAGAACTTTCTAAATACTTAATCAAGAAACTTTTTTCAGAAGAGCAAGAATCAGAGGATAAATTTGAAAAGATTCAAAATGAGCATGTGCCAAATATAGGTGATTTGGAATGCAAAGAAAAATCAAAAGAAAAAATTAATGATGAAATTGCTGCAGAATTAGAAAAAATTCAAACTTTAATACAGGATTAAAAATAAAATGTCTGAAATAACTCAAAAAAATTTTTCATCTGAACAGTTGCTTCAAGTTTTGAAGGAAATGCGAATTAAGCTTGAAGCTGCAAATCAGACAAAAACAGAACCAATTGCTATCGTTGGCATGAGTTGCCGATTTCCAGGTGGGGCTGATAACTTATCTGCATATTGGCAGTTATTACGGAATGGTACAGATGCCATAACCAAAGTACCATTTCAACGATGGGATGCTGATGCTGATATATACTACGATCAAAATCCAGAAATTGGTGGAAAAGCCTACACAAAAGAAGGAGGATTTCTGGAGCAAGTTGACCAGTTTGACCCTGATTTTTTTGGTATTTCTCCTCGGGAAGCAGTTAGTTTAGACCCTCAGCAAAGAATGCTTTTAGAGGTTTCATGGGAGGCACTAGAAAATTATGGACAAACATGGGCTAACTTGAGACAAAGTAAAACAGGCGTGTTTATGGGTCTTTGTACAGATGACTATGCCCAACTAAATATGCAAAATCAAGATAATGGGGATGCTTACTCAACTTTAGGTGTATGTCGAAGTATGGGTACAGGACGTATTGCTCATTTACTTGGTTTACAAGGACCTAACATTCAGTTAGACACAGCTTGTTCAAGCTCTCTTGTTGCAATTCATCTAGCTTGCCAGAGCCTTCGTTTATGTGAAAGCAATTTAGCATTAGCAGGTGGTGTAAATCTTCTTTTATCACCCAGAGGTACAATTAGTCGTTGCCGACTGAAAGCACTATCTCCTGATGGTCGTTGTAAAACTTTTGATGCTTCTGCCAACGGTTATGGGCAAGGAGAAGGTTGTGGTGTTGTTGTCTTGAAGCGTTTGTCCGATGCCATTAATGATGGTGATTTAGTGTTAGCAATAATTAGAGGTTCAGCAATAAACCATAATGGACCTAGTAATGGTTTGACAGTCCCTAGTAGAATAGCTCAGAAAAAAGTAATTGAAGAAGCTTTGGCAAACGCAAAATTAGAACCTCATCAGGTAAGTTATGTTGAAGCTCATGGGAGTGGAACTTCTTTAGGAGATCCAATAGAAATAGAAGCTTTAGATACTGTATATGGTAAAGAACGTCCTGTTGATAAGCCATTATTAGTAGGTTCGGTAAAAACTAATTTTGGGCATTTAGAGGCAGCAGCAGGTATATCATCTTTGATAAAAGTGGTTTTAGCACTTCAACATCAAGAAATCCCGCCTCATTTACACTTTAATCAACCAAATCCTCACATTGCTTGGGATGAATTAGCTATAAAAATTCCTGTCTCATTAGTACCTTGGTCTTGTGAAGGAAAACCCAGAATAGCTGGGATTAGTTCTTTTGGAATGAGTGGCACTAATGTTCATTTAATTCTAGAAGAAGCACCAAGAGAATTTACAATTGAGAAAATTCATTCCCATCATAGTTCTTTTAAGCGTCCTTCAAATTTATTAACATTATCAGCTAAGACCGAAGTTGCTCTGACAGAGTTAATCATTCGCTATCAACATCATCTAGAAACTCATCCTGAACAAGACTTAGCAGATATTTGTTTTACAGCTAATACTGGGCGAGTACACTTTAACCATCGTCTAGCTATTATCGCCTCTGAAAAACAAGAATTAGCAGATAAATTAGCACAAATTAGTGTAGCAGAAGAATCATTAGATGTATTTTCTGGAAAACTCTCTAGTAATTGTCAATCACCAAAAAAAGCTTTCCTATTTACAGGACAGGGCTCCCAATATCTGAATATGGGAAGAGAGTTATATCAAACTCAGCCACTATTTCGCCAAACCGTTGACCAATGCTCCCAGCTCTTGCAACCATATTTAGAACATCCCCTACTTTCTGTAATTTATCCAGATACACAAACAACAGAAAACATTGATTTAATCGACCAAACCGCCTACACTCAACCAGCCTTATTTGCCATAGAATACGCCTTAGCTAAACTCTGGCAATCATGGGGAATAGAACCAGATATACTCATGGGACATAGCGTGGGAGAATATGTAGCAGCAACTGTCGCCGGAGTCTTTAGTTTAGAAGATGGCTTAAAACTAATTGCTCACAGAGGTAGGTTAATGCAGCAGTTACCCGCTGGAGGTAAGATGTTATCAGTAATGGCATCAGAACAGAAAATCAATCAAATAATTGCCCCCTACAAAGACAAAATAGCAATAGCAGCAATCAATGGAGCAGAAAGTATAGTAATTTCAGGTGTAGCAGAAGTAGTTGGCACAATCAAAGAAAGATTAGAAGCAGAAGGAATCAAGACTAAACAACTACAAGTATCTCATGCCTTCCATTCACCATTAATGGAACCAATATTAGCAGAATTTGAAGGGATAGCTTCAGAAGTTACCTACAATCAACCGAAGATACCACTGGTATCGAATCTCACAGGAACCATAGCAGATGAGAATATTGCCACAGCAAATTATTGGGTAAATCATATTCGTCAAAGTGTGAAATTTGCCCAAAGTATGAAAACCTTACATCAAGAAGGTTATTCTATCTTCTTAGAAATCGGACCGAAACCCACTTTGTTAGGCATGGTCAGGCAGTGTTTGCCAGAAGATGTAGGAGTTTGGTTACCATCCCTAAGACCAAATCAACCAGACTGGCAGCAAATGCTACAAAGTTTGGCGGAACTATATGTACAAGGAGTGGATATAGATTGGTTAAGGTTTGATCAAGATTATTCACGAAACAAAGTGATGTTGCCTACTTATCCATTCCAACGACAACGTTATTGGATAGAAAAAAGCAAAAATGGAAATCAAAGCTCATTGACAGAAAATAGTAATACCACGATCGTTAACCTACTGAGTCAGGGAAAAATAGATACTTTAGCCCAAGAACTAGAAAAAGTTGGCAATCTTTCCCAAGGTGAAATAGATTTATTACCTAAACTGCTAGACTTACTATCTAAACAGCATCAACAACAACTAGAAACAGTCAGCATCAAAGATTGGTTTTATCAAGTCGAATGGAGAAAAACAGCTATTTTCAGTCAGCTACAGTCTCCAGATTATCTACCAACACCTCCAGAAGTTGAAAAACAATTAACTTCTACTCTGAAAGAATTAGTAACTGGGTTAGATAACGATCGCTCAGAGCAAATCCAAACTTGCTTAGAAGAGTTAAGTATAGACTATATAGTGCAAGCATTACAGGAAATGAGTTGGCCTTATGAACCAACGGATAGTTTTTCGATTGATTCTGCAGCTTCTCGTCTAGGTATAGTCAAGAGTCAGCGACAACTATTTAACAGGATGTTGCAAATTCTGGCATCTGTGGGAATTGTGCAGTCAACTCAACAGCAATGGCAGGTATTACAAACTTTGGAGAAAGTTGACCCTAGTGAAAAAAGCCAGAAGTTGCTGAGTCAGTATCCCGATGAAGAAGCTGCATTAATACTGCTTCATCGTTGTGCATCACAACTGAGCGGGGTATTGCGAGGTGCAGTCGATCCAGTGCAATTAGTGTTTCCTGAAGGAGACCTAACTACAGCTACTAGACTTTATCAAGAGTCACCAGCAGCGAAAGTGATGAACACCATAGTGGAAAAAGCGATCGCCAAAGCAATAGAGAAATTACCACAACACCGTGGGCTAAGAATATTGGAAATTGGAGCTGGAACAGGAGGTACAACCAGCTATATTCTACCTCATTTGCCACCTACGCAAACGGAATATGTATTCAGCGATCTGGGAACGCTGTTCACTACTAAAGCGAAACAGAAGTTCCAAGAATATCCATTTGTACAGTATCAAACTTTGGATATAGAAGTAGAACCAGTAAACCAAGGATTTGAACCTCACCAGTATGATGTGGTTATAGCTGCTAATGTCCTTCATGCTACTGCCAATATCAAGCAAACATTATCCCATGTGAAAAAACTCTTGATGCCAGGAGGAATGTTGTTATTGTTGGAAGGAACAACTCCCCAGAAGTGGATAGATTTAATCTTCGGATTATTAGAAGGATGGTGGAAATTCCAAGATTATGAGTTACGACCAGACTATCCTCTGTTGTCCCGAAGCAAATGGAAGCAAGTGCTTAGTGAAACTGGTTTTACTCAACAAGTAGTAGCACTACCAGATATTGAGGGAATGGCAGAATGTTTGTCTCGGCAGTCAGTAATTGTTGCGGAAGCTGACGAAACAACAGTGGAAGTCAAATCACGGACACCTAAGAATTGGTTGATACTAGCAGATACTCAGGGAGTAGCGCAACAGTTAGCTAATCAAATGCGCTCAGTAGGAGAACAGTGTACTTTAGTATTTGTCGGAGAAAAATATCAACAACTGGCATCAGAAGAGTTTACGATTAACCCCCATAACCCAGAAGAATTCGAGGAACTGATAGCAAATGTAGCAGCAGACTCAAATTCAACATTATATGGAGTAGTGCAATGTTGGACAACAGAAGCATTTGTAGGGAAAGAAATTAGCTTTCTGGAGTTAGAAAATTTATCTCAACTGGGTTGTGGTACGACATTATCAGTTGTACAAGCTCTAGTTAAATCTAGTTTATCTCAACCACCTCGTTTATGGTTAGTGACTTCAGGAACGCAACCTGTACCGGAAAGTAATCCGGCAATTCCTGGGGTTGCACAATCTGCGGTGTGGGGAATGGGGAAAGTGATTAACTTAGAACACCCAGAATTATCCTGTATGCAAATTGATTTAGACCCAACAGAAACAATAGAGCATCAAGCATGGGAACTGTTCGATGAAATTTGGTCTGATGATAGAGAAAACCAGGTAGCATGGCGAGGAAACAGTCGTTATGTAGCTAGATTAGTGCGCAGCAGTGATCAGCAAACAGAAGTGCCTCTGAATTTCCGGGAAAACGCTTCCTACTTGATTACAGGAGGTATGGGAGGTTTGGGCTTACTGGTAGCCCGTTGGATGGTCTCCAGAGGAGCCAATAATTTAGTTTTACTGGGACGTCGTTCTCCTGACAACGCTATCCTCGAAAAATTAACTGAGTTGGAACAAGCTGGTGCCCAAGTAGTAGTGGAAAAGGCTGATGTGTCGGAATGGGATGCCATGGAGCGGGTATTTGAGAACATTAACCAATCTACCTTCCCACTAGCAGGAGTAATTCATTCAGCAGGAGTTTTATCTGATGGAACGCTACCCAACCAGAGTTGGTCAAGTTTTGAAAAAGTGATGTCTCCAAAAGTTCAGGGTGGTTGGCATTTGCATCAATTGACAAAAAATTTGCAATTAGACTTTTTTGTATTGTTTTCTTCAATGGCATCTATTTTGGGCGCACCAGGTCAGGGAAATCATTCAGCAGCCAATAGTTTTTTGGATGGTCTGGCTCATTATCGTCGAAGTATGGGATTGCCAGGATTGAGCTTGAATTTTGGGGCAGTGTCTCAAATAGGAGAAGCAGCAGAACGTGGAGCAGATGTCAGAGCGCAGCAGCAGGGTTTAGGTGCAATGACACCAGAGCATGTACTAGAGTCCCTAGAGTTAGTGATGAGTGGTTCAGATGTGGAAGTAGGGATAGCGCCCATAGATTGGTCCGCGTGGCAAGAGCGAATCAACAAATGGCCATTCCTGGCAGATTGGAAAGAAATCACCACTAGCACTACCCAAGAATCGAAATCAGATTTTCTACAGCAGTTAGAAGCAGCGACGGTATCCGAAAAACGAGAGTTGTTAGTCAGTCTGGTGAGAACTCAAGTAGCTAAGGTACTGGGTATGAGTAATGGGGAATCCATAGGCTTGGATGAAGGCTTTTTTGATTTAGGGATGGATTCATTAACATCTGTGGAATTGAGGAATAAATTGCAAACAATTTTAGAGTGTTCAATTCCCTCAACTCTAGCTTTCGACTATCCAACAATGGGAGAGCTGATAGATTACTTAGCTCAACAGCTACTAGAAAAAGCAGACGGTTCAGATACTTCAGTCACTAAACCAATAGAAAGTAATAAGAATAAAAAACAAGAAGATTCGTTTGCTAAGACAAAAGAGCTTTCAGAAGAGCAGTTAGAAGAATTAATTAACCAAAAACTCAAATCATTAATGATTAATAAATGAGGTATAAAAATAATGAAAACTTTATCAAAGAATATTGAAGAACTAACTCCTTTGCAAAGAGCATTTTTGGTAATTGAAGAATTGCAATCAAAGATAGATGCATTGGAGAAATTGCCAAAAGAACCAATAGCAATCATTGGTATTGGTTGTCGCTACCCCGGAGGAGCATCTACCCCAGAAACCTTCTGGAATCTTTTGCAACAGGGAGTAGATGCTATTACTGAAATCCCCAAGGACAGATGGAATATTGATGATTACTACGATCGAGAACCAGAGACTCCAGGTAAAATATATACCCGTTATGGTGGCTTTATCGGGCAACTACAGGAATTCGATTCTTCTTTCTTTGGTATTTCTGCTAAGGAGGCAAATTATCTCGATCCTCAACAACGTCTGCTTTTGGAGGTGGTTTGGGAGTCTTTAGAGAATGCTGCGGTGAATCCACACAAACTAGCTAAAACTCAGACAGGTGTTTTTCTTGGTATTGGAGGTAGTGATTATACTCAAATAGCTAGCTGCGATCTCGAAAAAATTAATGCTTATTTTGCTAGTGGAAATACTCAGAGTACTGCATCAGGGAGAGTTTCCTACATTTTAGGTGCGATTGGACCGAACCTAGCAGTGGATACAGCTTGTTCTTCTTCTTTAGTGAGCTTCCATCTGGCTTGTTCTAGCCTGAGGAATCAAGAGAGTGATTTAGCTCTAGCAGGAGGAGTAAATAGAATAATTGCACCATTAATCCATATTAATCATTCAAGATCTCGTATGCTTTCTGCAGATGGTCGATGCAAGACTTTTGATGCCTCTGCTGATGGATTTGTCCGCAGTGAGGGATGTGGAATAGTAGTGCTCAAGCGACTATCTGACGCAGTAGCTGATGGAGATAATATTCTGGCGATAGTTCGTGGCACTGCAATCAACCAAGATGGTCATACCAGTGGCTTAACAGTTCCTAATGGTCTGTCTCAACAAGCAGTCATCCGTAAAGCATTAAAAAACGGGGGAGTAGAGCCAGCTCACGTGAGCTATGTGGAAGCTCATGGTACGGGAACATCTTTAGGAGATCCGATTGAAGTGGGAGCTTTGGCAGCAGTATTTGGGGAAACTCACTCTCAAGAGCAACCGTTGATAATTGGTTCACTTAAGACAAATATTGGTCATACCGAAGCTGCAGCTGGAATCGCAGGTTTAATCAAAGTTGTATTGCAAATGCAACATAAACAGATTGCACCTCATCTGCATTTCAACCTACCTAGTCCTTATATTAATTGGTCAGAATTCCCGGCTCATGTGCCTACTCAGGTGATTCCTTGGCAAGTAGGAGAAAAAAGTAGAGTTGCAGGAGTCAGTTCCTTTGGCTTTAGTGGAACAAACGCCCATGTCGTATTGGAAGAAGCTCCAGCGGAAGAGAAAACAGAAGAGATATTAGAACTTCCAGTGCAACTATTAACCCTCTCAGCTAAAACAGATTCAGCTCTCACGGAATTAGTAGCTCGTTATATTAGACATCTAGAAACTCATAAAGAACAAACCCTAGCAGATATTTGTTACACAGCCCAAACTGGTAGAGCACATTTCCATCACTGCCTCGCAGTAGTAGGGACAAACAAAGAAGAACTAGCAGCCAAACTACAACAATATCAAGCAGGAAAAGAAACTGCTTTCTTATATTCCCAAGCCAACTCTCCCAGCAGCAGTACTCCCAAAATTGCCTTTCTGTTTACAGGTCAAGGGTCTCAATATATCAACATGGGAAGGAAACTCTACGACCAGGCACCAGTCTTCCGTGAAAGCATAGATCGATGTAGTGAAATCCTCAATAGTCAACTAGAAAATCCTCTATTAGAAATTCTCTACCCTCAAACAAATGTTGATAGCAAACCATCACTACTAGACCAAACAGTCTACACCCAACCAGCACTATTTGCCATTGAATACGCCCTCGCCAAACTCTGGCAATCATGGGGCATTAAACCAGATGTAGTCATGGGTCACAGTCTAGGAGAATATGTAGCAGCAACAGTAGCCGGAATCTGGAGCTTAGAAGCAGCCCTCAAGCTAGTAACAGCCAGAGCGAAATTAATACAAAAATTGCCGAAAGGTGGAGAAATGGTGTCAGTAATGGCATCAATAGACAAAGTAATAGCAACGGTCAACCCACACAAAGAAAAAGTAGGAATAGCAGCAATAAATGGACCAGCAAGTGTAGTCATATCAGGGTCTTCATTAGAAGTCAACCAGATAGTATATAAGTTAGAATCACAAGGAATCAAAACAAAAAAATTAATTGTATCCCATGCTTTCCATTCACCATTAATGGAACCCATACTAGGAGATATAGAAACACTAGTCAATCAAGTCAAAATAAATCAACCTCAAATACCAATTATATCTAACCTCACAGGTACAATAGCAGACAACAGAATCACCAGTGCCAAATATTGGGTAGACCATACACGGCAACCAGTAAAATTTGCCTCAGCAATAGAGAATTTGCACAAAAGTGGGTATGAAATCTGCCTCGAAATTGGACCGAAACCAATTTTATTAGGAATGGCACGTCAATGTTTACCAGAATCAAGAGGTGTATGGTTGCCATCATTACGCCCGGGAGTAGATGAATGGCAGTCAATGCTCTCAAGTGTAGGACAACTATATGTACAAGAAATCAAAATAGATTGGTTACAACTGGGGAATAAGTTGAGAAAAAAGAAAGTAGTCTTGCCAAATTATCCATTCCAAAGGCAACGCTATTGGATAAGTAATACTGCGAAAAAAGACAAAGGTTTAAATCAAGAAGCGAAACTACATCCTCTGGTTCATAAAAAATTACAATCTCCTTTATGCCCGCAAATCTTTTTTGAATCTTGTTTTAGTACATCATTATTACCCTTTCTTTTAGACCACCGTATTTATCAAGAAGTAGTAGTCCCAGGAGCTTGTCACATTTCTACTTTATTAACTACTGCTTCTTTTCTCTTTTCCAATCAACAATGCAAATTGGAAGATATTTTCTTTCCTCAAGCTCTAGCACTTAACGAAAAAGCAGAGAGAACCTTACAAGTTGTTTTGACTCCAGAAAAAATGGGTTATTCTTTGGAGGTTATTAGCTTTGAACCAAGTCTAAACGATCAGATAGATAGTAATTTTGCTGGAAGTGAAAGGAATGATAATTGGTCTATTCATGCTCAAGGTAAAATCCTTCCCAGCACAGAGATAAGCCCCAGTACTTCTTTAGAGAAATTTCAAACTTGCTGTACTCAACCTATTGATAACAAACAAATTTACGAAGCCCTTGCTCAGAGAAAAATTGAACTGGGAAATACATTTCGCTGGTTTAAGCAGATTTGGAAAGGAGAAGGAGAAATTTTAGGACTGCTTCAAGTTCCAGAGGTGCTTCAAGATGTCCAGGAGTATCAACTTCATCCTACTTTAATTGATTCAATTTTTCAACTATTAGGAGGAGCTATAGACGATCAATTAGATCGAGATTATGAAACTTTTGTTCCTTTTAGGATAGGAGAGTTTATTTTTTATGATGTTCCCGATAGTAATCAGGTTTGGTGTCACGCTGATTTAAAAAAGAATGAGGGAACTTCCTTGGAATCTTTTAAAGCTAATATTGAGTTGTTTACTGCATCAGGAAAAATATTAGCAAAAGTAATTGACTTTGAAGTGAGGAAAGCTAATCAAAAAGTATTACTTCAAACTCTGCAATCAGATATTAAGGATTGGCTTTATCAAATCAATTGGCAGCCTAAATCTCTAGAAATTAAACAAGAAGCTTTTTCTACAACTCATAGAAAGAAAAGACTGATATTTGTTGCCTCAGTGAGGGTAGAAGAAGAAGTGATGTTAGCTATGGAAGAACAACTGCAACAGAAGGATTGTGTATTTATCTTTCCATCATCAGGTTATCAAAAGCTAGATGAGCAACACTATCAAATTGATCCCAGTCAAGTTCAAGATTTTCAACGCCTACTGCAAGATGCTTCAAACATAGATGAGATTATTTATCTCTGGACTGTATTGCCAAGCCATGAACCTTCAAATTTAGAAAAAGTAGAGAAGGCTCAAAATTTATGTTTACAGAGCTTGCTTTATCTAGTACAGGCACTTACTGCTAGTAGTAACAACAATCTGCCATCCTTGTGGTTAGTAACTATGGGAACCCAAAATGTCCTTGAAGCGAGGGAGGTAGTACAACCAGAATTGGCCACTTTGTGGGGATTAGGAAGAGTACTTGCTCTTGAGCATCCCGAAATAGATTGTCGATTAGTTGACTTGGAGTACGGTAGTGAAGAAAATATTCATGATATCTTAAAACCCTTAATTCAGGAACTTTTATCTCCTGAGAGGGAAAACCAAATCGCTTATCGTCAAGAATTACGTTATGTATCTCGCCTAGTCAAGCAACCAAAACGCCAAGAGCAGCAGGCAAATGGGAATTTAGAGCCACAGTTGCCACAAGAAAACTCAAAGAGAATCTTTCTCGAACCAAACGCAAGTTATCTAATCGTGGGAGGATTAGGAGATTTAGGCTTAGAAACAGCTTCTTGGTTAGCAAACAATGGAGCTAAACATCTTGTTCTAGTTAGTCGTAAGCAACCGTCCTCCAATGTTAGAGAAAAAATTGAGAAATTAGAGACTACAGGAGTAGAAGTGCGAGTAGTTAATGGCGACATTTCTAAGGAAGAGGATGTTGCCAAAATAATTGAACAGTTTCAAGAGAATCATCAATTAGACAACTCTTTTTCCTCTCCAAAGTTGCCACCCCTAAAAGGAGTAATTCATGCTGCTGGAGTATTGGAAGATGGTATGGTTTCAGACCTGAATTGGAACCAATTTACCAAAGTTATGAAGCCAAAAATACAGGGTAGTTGGCATCTCCATCAACTCACTCAGCATATACCTCTCGACTTTTTTGTTTACTTTTCTTCCGCAGCATCTTTGCTAGGGAATCTAGGCCAAGCAAATTATGCTGCTGCTAATGCTTTTATGGATGCTTTAGCCCATTATCGCAGAGGAATGGGATTACCTGCATTAAGCATTAATTGGGGGCCATGGAGCCAAGAAGGAATGGCTTCTCGCCTGAACAGTCATCACCAACAGAGAATGAGATCTCAAGGTATAACTCCCCTTAATAATGAAGAAGGATTACAGGCTTTAACAGAATTATTGACTAATCAAGCTATCCAAGTAGGAGTATTTCCTATCAATTGGTCTAGATTTATTTCTCAAATGCACGATGAAGCCTTCTGGCCTTTGCTAGAAGAAATTAAGTCCCTTGTACAATTATCATCGCCAAAATCTACTTTTCTTATGGAATTAAAAGAAAAACCAATTAAGCAATGGCAAAATTTATTAGTTACTTATGTTTGTCAGCAAGTAGCTCAAGTGATGGGATTAGATAATTGGGAGCAAATTGGCTTACAACAGGGACTTTTTGACTTAGGTCTAGATTCTTTAATGGCAATGGATTTAAGGAATAGTTTGCAAAGGAACTTAGATCATGCCTTTACCTCTACTTTTATTTTCAATTACCCAACAGTGGAAAAGATTGTTAATTACATAATGAAAGAGGTTTTATTATACTCTGATGAAGTAGGAGAATCTGTTCTAGAAGTAGACAATCTAAATGAACAATTGGAGAATGTATCTAAAGATGAAATTTTAGAACTGCTTTCTGATGAACTTAGCTTGGAGGATGGGTGCAAATGAATAGTAATATTACACCTAAAATAGACGAAATTCAATTAATGAAGAAGGCGTTAATTGAATTACGTAAAACAAAAGCAAACCTGCAAACTTTACAAAATGCTCAAACTGAGCCCATAGCAATTATCGGAGTTGGATGTCGATTTCCAGGTGGGGGTGATTCTCCTGATGCTTTCTGGAAAGTTTTAGAGAATGGGGTTGATGCCGTTCAAGAAGTCCCCCATGATCGTTGGGATATTAATGCCTATTACGATTCAGATCCTGAACGCCCAGGTAAAATGTACAGTCGTTATGGCAATTTCTTGCAACAAGTTGATCGTTTCGATGCAAGTTTTTTCGGCATTTCTCCTAGAGAAGCGTCTTGGATGGATCCCCAACAAAGGCTTTTATTAGAAGTTATCTGGGAAAGTCTTGAATATTCTGGTTTATCTGCCAGTGATTTAATTGGCAGCCAAACAGGTGTATTTGTGGGAATGATGACTCAAGATTATGCCCAATTAATCCAAAATGCTGGAAAAATTGAACCTTTCTTCGCTAGCGATGCCAGTACAGCAGCAGGAAGATTAGCTTACTTTTTAGGGATACATGGACCTACCCTTACAGTCGAAACGGCTTGTTCATCCTCTTTAGTTGCTTGTCATTTAGCATGTCAAAGTTTGCGTGGTCAAGAATGTAATTTGGCTTTGGTAGGGGGAGTGAATCTTATCCTGACACCGCTAGCTAGTTTGTTAGAATCTCGGGCTCAAATGAATTCTGTTGATGGTCGTTGTAAAACCTTTGATGCATCGGCTGATGGTTATGGAAGAGGAGAAGGATGTGGAGTAGTCGTACTCAAACGTTTATCAGATGCTCGTAGAGATGGTGACAATATTTTGGCTCTAATTCGAGGTTCTGCTGTTAACCATGATGGACCTAGTAGTGGTTTAACTGTACCCTATGGACCAGCTCAAGAACAGGTGATTCGCCAAGCATTGAAAAATGCTCAGTCTGAGCCAGAATTAGTGGATTACATTGAGTGCCATGGAACAGGAACACCTTTGGGAGATCCCATAGAGGTAGAAGCATTAACAAATATTTACGGCTCTTCTCGACTTTCAGACCATCCTTTAGTTCTTGGAAGTGTGAAAACAAATATAGGTCATACTGAAGGAGCCGCAGGAATTGCTGGTTTAATTAAGGTTGTATTGAGTCTATGTCAGAAAAAGATTCCTGCTCATTTACACTTGAAAAAGCCTAATCCTAGAATTCCTTGGTCTGAAATTCCTGTAGTTGTGCCTCAAGAATCAATAGTCTGGAACTCAGAAGAAAAAAGAAGGTTAGCAGGCATTAGCTCTTTTGGTATTAGTGGAACTAATGTCCACATGATAGTAGAAGAAGGATTTTTCCCAGAAAATAGCAAAAAGCTGAAAGATGAAAAGGATAACTGGCAAGAGTCTCTCTCATATTTATTAACATTATCAGCTAAGACAGAAGTTGCTCTGACAGAGTTAGTCATTTGCTATCAACATCATCTAGAAACTCATCCTGAATTAGACTTAGCAGATATATGTTATACAGCAAATACTGGGCGAGTACACTTTGACCATCGTCTAGCTATTATTACCTCTGAAAAACAAGAATTAGCAGATAAATTAGCACAAATTCGTGCAGCAGAAGAACCATTAGGTGTATTTTATGGAAAACTCTCTAGTAATCATCAATCACCCAAAAAAGCGTTCCTATTTACAGGACAGGGTTCCCAATATCTGAATATGGGAAGAGAGTTATACCAAACTCAGCCACTATTTCGCCACACAGTTGACCAATGTTCCCAGCTCTTGCAACCCTATTTAGAACATCCCTTACTTTCCGTAATTTATCCAGATACACAAACAACACAAAACTCAGATTTAATCAACCAAACAGCCTACACTCAACCAGCCTTATTTGCCATAGAATACGCTCTGTGTCAACTATGGCAGTCATGGGGCATCAAACCAGATATACTCATGGGGCATAGCGTAGGAGAATATGTAG